>NZ_JBITJH010000009.1:31639-287907 GCF_044459745.1 Micromonospora sp. NPDC050187 | reverse complement strand
GGGGGGTTTGTTGGCCAAACGCCCCCCCCCCCCCCCCCGGTGTTGCGCTGTGGCCCCCCCCCGGCCCCCGGCGGGGGCCCCCCCCCCCCCCCCGGGGGGGGGGGGGGGGGGGGGCCCCCCCCCCCCCCCCCCCCCCACGCCGTTCTGGTGGTTGGCCCGCCGCGTCGGGTGTTTGCAGGGGTCCCCTGTTCCGCAAAACGCGGTAACAGGGGCCCCTGCTACCACGCGGAGGAGGCGCCGAAGCGGCCGGCCGGTGGCGACGGCGGGGACGCTGGGTCGTTGATCCATCAGGTGCTCCGGCCGGCGACGGGCGGAGGCGGCCGAACACCCGAGTCGGCGGTGACGTCGCCATGCAGGAGGGTCGATGTGACAGACTCGCGGCTCGGTCGGCTCGACGTGGCGTGCGAGGAGGCTCTGATGGCGGTGAAGCGGGGGGCGCTGCCCCTGGCGGTCGTACTGGCCGCGCTGACGTTCGCCCTGTCCGGCTGCGGGATGGGCGACGACGAGCCGGCCGACAAGCCGGACCGCGCCCCCGCCGAGGAGGCGGCCACCCGGTCCCGGGAGCGGGTGCAGGCGTATCTCGACGCGATGGTCGCGAAGGACGTGGCCGCCGGGCGCAGCCAGTTCTGCGCCACCGCGCACGCGGCCTTCGACGCCGCCGCGACCAGCCCGAACGGCGACTTCGCGGAGCACTTCACCGTCCCGGCCGCGACCGTCACCGACGTCCGGCCCGGGGCGCGCGGGCAGGAGGTCAGCACCTCCGTGACGGTCTCTGTGGGCGGACAGTCGACCACCCGCGCGCTGCTGTTCACGGTGACCCGCAGTGGCGCCGACTGGTGTATCGCCGACGAGGTCCCGGGCGACCCGACGGCCCCGAGCGCCCCGTCGACGCCGACTGTGGCGCCGAGCCCGTCGTCCGCGCCGTAAGACTCTTCGGGTCCGCCCGCGCGTGCCCCTGAGCACGGCGGGCGGGTCGTCGGGGCGGCTCCCAACCACCGGAACCCGCCCCCTCGGCGGGGACCCTTCGCCGTCGTCGCCGTAGGCTTTCGGGCATGCGCCATGAGTGGCATCAGCTGACCCACCCCGCCGTCGGTGGCCCCGGACTCCAGACCAGTCGCCCGACCGCGGACTCCGCCGAGGACGCCGCGCTCGGTCTGGACAACTGGCGGAGCCTCCCGCGCGCCCAGACCCCGCCGTGGCCCGACCCGGCGGCGGTCGCCGAGGTCTGCACGGTGCTCGACACCGTCCCGTCGGTCGTCGCCCCGTACGAGGTCGACCAGCTGCGCCACCGGCTGGCGCTGGTCTGCGAGGGGCGGGCGTTCCTGCTCCAGGGGGGCGACTGCGCGGAGACCTTCGCCGACAACACCGAGAGCCACCTGCTCGCCAACGCCCGCACCCTGCTCCAGATGGCGATCGTGCTGACCTACGGCGCGTCCCTGCCGGTGGTCAAGGTCGCCCGCGTCGCCGGGCAGTACACCAAGCCCCGGTCGTTGCCGACCGACGCGCGTGGCCTGCCGGCCTACCGCGGCGACATGATCAACTCGCTGGAGGCGACGCCGGAGGCCCGGGTCGCCGACCCGCAGCGCATGATCCGGGCGTACGCGAACTCGGCCGCCGCCATGAACATGCTCCGGGCGTACCTGGCCGGCGGGCTGGCCGACCTGCACGCGGTGCACGACTGGAACAAGGACTTCGTCAAGCACTCCCCGGCCGGTGAGCGCTACGAGGCGATCGCCCGGGAGATCGACCGGGCGCTGGCCTTCATCCGCGCCTGCGGGATGACCGACGAGGAGGCGCTGCGCACCGTCACGCTCTACTGCTCCCACGAGGCCCTCGCCCTGGAGTACGACCGGGCGCTGACCCGGGTCTCCGACAACCGGGCGTACGGGCTCTCCGGCCACTTCCTCTGGATCGGCGAGCGGACCCGGCAGATCGACGGCGCGCACGTCGACTTCATCTCCCGCATCGCCAACCCGATCGGCGTCAAGCTCGGCCCCACCACCACGCCGGACGAGGCGCTGGAACTCTGCGAGAAGCTCAACCCGGAGAACGTCCCCGGCCGGCTCACCCTGATCAGCCGGATGGGCAACCACAAGGTCCGGGACGCGCTGCCGCCGATCGTCGCCAAGGTCGACGCCGCCGGGGCGAAGGTGGTCTGGCAGTGCGACCCGATGCACGGCAACACGCACGAGTCCTCCAACGGCTACAAGACCCGGCACTTCGACCGGATCGTCGACGAGGTTCTCGGCTACTTCGAGGTGCACCGCAACCTGGGCACCCACCCCGGCGGGCTGCACGTCGAGCTGACCGGTGAGGACGTCACCGAGTGCCTCGGCGGTGCGCAGAACATCGCCGACCTCGACCTGCCCGGCCGGTACGAGACCGCCTGCGACCCGCGACTGAACACCCAGCAGTCGCTGGAGCTGGCCTTCCTGGTGGCGGAGATGCTGCGTGGCTGACGCGAGGAGTGAGCTTGCGAGCCCCGCAGTCGGCAGCGGAAGGGGGGCACGGTGGCTGACGCGAGGAGTGAGCTTGCGAGCCCCGCAGCCAGCAGCCGAAAGGGGACACGGTGGCTGACCACCGAGTGCGAGACGCGAGCGAGGACATGACAGTCGACCTGCGCTCGGACACCGTCACCCGGCCCACCGCCGGGATGCGGGAGGCGATGGCCACCGCCGACGTCGGCGACGACGTCTACGGCGAGGACCCGACCGTCAACGCGCTGGAGGCCGAGGTCGCCGCGCTCTTCGGGCACGAGGCGGCGCTCTTCGCCCCCAGCGGGTCGATGGCCAACCAGATCGCCCTGCAACTGGTGGTGCCCCCCGGTAACGAGCTGCTCTGCGACGCGGACGCGCACGTGGTCACGTACGAGATCGGCGCGGCGGCGGCGTACGGCGGCATCTCGTCGCGGACCTGGCCGGCGGTCGGCGGGGACGTCGACCCGGACGTGGTCGCCGCGATGGTCCGCCCGGACGGCTACTGGGCGGTGCCCACCCGGGCCATCGCCGTGGAGCAGACCCACAACCGGGGCGGCGGCGGGGTGGTTCCGCTGGACACCCTGCGCGCGCTGCGCCGGATCGCCGACGACGCCGGGGTGGCCCTGCACTGTGACGGCGCCCGGATCTGGCACGCGCACGTCGCCGACGGGGTGCCCCTGGCCGAGTACGGCGCACTCTTCGACACCCTGTCGGTCTGCCTCTCCAAGGGGCTCGGCGCGCCGGTCGGTTCGTTGGTGATCGGCAGCGCGGAGCAGATCGAGCGGGCCCGCTACCTCCGTAAGCGGATGGGCGGCGGCATGCGGCAGGCCGGCATCCTGGCCGCCGCCGGCCGGTACGCGCTGGCCCACCACGTGCCGCGGCTCGCCGAGGACCACGCGAAGGCCGCCCGGCTGGCCGAGGCGATCGCCCCGTTCGGGCTGCTCGCCGCCACGGTCCGCACCAACATCGTGCCGCTGGACCTGACCAAGGTGTCGCTGGACGCGCACGCGCTGGCCGCCGCCGCCCGTGCCGAGGGGGTGCTGGTGTCGGTGCTCGGGCCGCGTGTCGCCCGCCTGGTCACCCACATGGACGTCGACGACGCCGGCATCGACCGCGCCATCGCCGTGCTGACCCGGATCCTGGCCGGCTGACCCGGGCGGCGTCTGGCCCTGGCCCGTCCAGTGCGAGCGGGTGGGTCGTGAACTGCCACGCGACGGACGACTCGTGGCCGGCTGCGGTGGAGTGGGGCCGGCGGCCTCAGGGACGCAGGCGGCGGAGGGTGGCGATGTCGGCGGCGTGGCCGACGTGCTTCTCGGTCGGGGTCTCCACCACGACCGGGACGCCGGTGGTGGCGGGGTGCGCCATCAGCTCGGCGAACGCCGGCTCGCCGATGGTGCCCTTGCCGATGTTCTCGTGCCGGTCCCGGGTCGAGCCGCAGAGGTCCTTCGAGTCGTTGGCGTGCACCAGCCGCAGCCGGTCCGCCCCGACGGTGGCCACCAACGTGTCGAGGGTCGCGGTCATCCCGCCCTCGGCGGCCAGGTCGTGCCCGGCCGCCCAGGCGTGACAGGTGTCGAAGCAGACCCCGAGCCAGGGATGCCGGTCCACCGCGTCCAGGTACGGCCCGAGCTGCTCCACCCGTGACGCCAGTGACCGGCCGCCCCCGGCGCTCGGTTCGACCAGCAGCATCGGTCCACCGGCCGCCCCGGCGGCGTCGAGCAGCGGCAGCAGCGACTCGCGTACCTGTCGCATGGCGGCCGCGTCGTGGGCGGGGTCCACCGAACTGCCGGCGTGGAACACCACCCCCCGGGCGCCGATCGCCCGGCCCCGCCGCAGCGCGTGGTCCAGGGTCTCCATCGACCGGGCCACCGTCGCCGGGGTGGGGGAGCCGAGGTTGACCAGCAGCGACGCGTGGATGAAGACCGGGATGTTCCGGGCCGCGCAGCCCTCGAGGAAGAGGGCGTCCTGGACCGGGTCACCGGGTGGCAGCGCCCAGCCCCGCGAGTTGGAGACGTAGACCTGCACCACCTCGGAGCCGGCGGCGTCGGCGTACGGCAGGGCCGCCTTCGCCAACCCACCGGAGGTGGGCGTGTGTGATCCGACGGGCCGGTCGGTGCCGGCCATCTAGAAGCATCCGATGGTGACCGGGGTGCCCGGGGCGACCTGCGAGTTCTCGGGCGGGTTCTGGAATCGGACCACGCCGTTGGGGTTGAACTGCACCACCACCGGGAAGCCCTGGCTCTCCAGCACCTGCTTGCCCTGGGGGCAGGGCATGTCCACCACCCGGGGTACGGCCACCGGGGCCGGCCCCTTGCTGATCTCCAGCTTGACGTCGGTGCCCTTCTCCACGCCGGCGCCGTCGACGGGCGACTGCCCGATCACCTCGTCCTTCGGGCGGTCCGAGTCGCGGTAGGTCTCCACCGGCACCAGGCCGAGCTGCTGGAGTGCCCCCCGGGCGTCGGTGACGCTCTTGCCGACCAGGTTCGGCACGGTGATCGGGGCACGTCCCCGACTCAGCACCACGGTGACCTTGGTGCCGACGTTGACCTCGGCGCCCACCTTCGGGTCGGTGTCCAGCACCACCCCGGCCGGCAGGTTGTCGTCGTAGCGGGCCTTGCCCTTGACCACCTCCAGGCCCAGGTGGCGCAGGTCCGCCTCGGCGAGTTCGTACTCCTTGCCCACCACGTCCGGCACCGGGAAACGATCCGGCCCGAGGGAGAGGGTGAGGGTGATGGTGCCGCCCCTGAGGATCCGGTCGGTCGACGCCGGATCCTGCGTGAGGACGCTGTCGCGGGGCACCTTCGCGTCGTACCTCGGGTCGGCGTAGGTGAGGGAGAGCCCGGCGCGGGACGCCTCCGCCTCCGCCTCGGCCTTGGTCAGGCTGACCAGCTCGGGAGCGGCCGTGTACCGCCCGATGCCGAACCACCAGCCACCGCCGGCGAGGAGCAGCGCGACCACCACCACGGCGGCGATCAGCGGCAGCCGGCCCGACGTGGCCTCCGACAGCTGCCGGCGCAGCCGGGTCCACGGGTTGTCCTCCTCGGGCACGGCCCGACGCCGGTGCGGTCGGTCCGGCGCGGTGGTGTCCCGCGACCGGCGGCCGGTCTTCGGCTCGGGCAGTCGGGCCCAGGAGGGCCGCTCGGCTGGGCGGATCGGCGCGACGGCCATGGTGGGCTGGGCGACGGCCGGGAGGACGTCGTCGGTGACCCGGCGCAGCACGGCGGTGTGCGCGTTGCTGCCGAGGTCCTCCCGGGCCATCTGCACCTCGGCCAGGAACGCCCCGGCGTCCGTCGGACGGGCCCCCGGCTCGCGGCGGGTGGCCCGGGCGACCAGTTCGTCGAGCACCTTCGGCGTCCCCGGTACCAGGGTGGACGGGGCCGGCACGTCCCGGTCCACGTGCTGCCAGGCGACGTCGACCGGGCGGTCGCCGTCGTACGGCACCCGACCGGTGAGCATCTCGAACAGCACGATGCCGGCCGAGTAGACGTCGGTCCGCGGGTCCGCGTGCCCGTCGGTGACCAGCTCCGGCGCGACGTACGCGACGGTCGCCATCAGCTGGTTGCCCTGCTCCTCGCTGCCGCTCGCCTCGACCGCGCGGGCCAGGCCGAAGTCGGCCACCTTCACCACGCTGTCGACCAGGTTCGCCGCGCCGCCGGTGGGGGCCTCGGCGACCAGCACGTTCTCCGGTTTCACGTCCCGGTGCACCAGACCGGCGCGGTGTGCCGCGGCGATCGCCGCGAGCATCTGCTCGGTGATGGCCAGCGCCTCGTCCGGGTTGAGCCGGCGGCGCTCGGCCAGCACGTCCCGCAGGGTCCGGCCCCGGACGTACTCCATCACCAGGTAGGGCAGGCCACGGTGGGTGCCCTGGTCGTACACGGCGACCACGTTGGGGTGGGTGAGCCGGGCGATGGTCTTGGCCTCGTCGGTGAACCGCTCGACGAAGCCCGCCAGGGGGGACCGGGGGTCCGGCGCCTGGGTGGGATGAATGATCTTGACGGCGACCGTGCGCTCGAGACGTTCGTCCGTGGCGGTGTACACGGTCGCCATGCCGCCCCGGGCGACGCGACCGCGAATGCGGTAGCGCCCCTCGATCAGCGAGCCCAGCAACGTGTCGGCGACCTGTGTGTCCATCGGGGGGCAGTCTATGTCTCCGGGAGGCGACGGCAGAACAGGATGCCACAGTGCCGCCGGATCGTCACCTGACGCACCCTTCGTCGCCAGTCCCGTTGGCCGGTGGACGGCACGACGTGGCAGGGTGATCGGGTGAGTGAATCCGTACCCGCCGACCGGGCCGTTCCGGGCCCCGGTCCCGCCGCCGACGACGCCTGGCTGAACCTGCCCGACGTCGCCGAACGCCTCGACGTGTCGATCAGCAAGGTCCACCAGATGATCCGTGACCGGGAACTGGTCGCGGTCCGCCGGGACGGCATCCGGAAGATCCCCGTCGACCTGGTCGCCAACAAGACCGTGCTCAAGCACCTGCCCGGGGTGCTCAACCTGCTCGCCGACGCCGGCTACGACGACGACGCCGCGCTGCGCTGGCTGTACGAGCCGGACGACACCCTGCCGGGCACCCCCGCCGTGGCCCTCGGCGGTGACCTGGCCCGCGAGGTCAAGCGGCGGGCCCAGGCACTCGGGTTCTGACCGTGCGGCAGTTCGCCTACCTCGGGGTGCTGGCCGGGTGCCTGGTCTGCGCGCTCTGGCTGGAGCCGGTGTTCCGGGTCAACGTGCTGCGCCGCTGGCGTCGGCTGCTGCTGACCCTGGTGCCGGTGGTGCTGATCTTCGCGCTCTGGGACCTCGCGGCGATCGCCGCCGGGCACTGGACCTTCGATCCGGAACAGACCACCGGAGTGCTCCTCCCCGGCGAACTGCCCCTGGACGAACTGCTCTTCTTCGTCGTCGTACCGATCTGCACGATCCTCGGCTTCGAGGCGGTACGCGCGGTCAACCGTTGGCCGGCGGGGGACGAACCCGCCGGCCCGCCGGTCGAATCGGCCCGGGGCGCGGACGGCGCGGCGTCGCCCGCCCGGGTGCCGCCGGGCCGGGGGGAACGGACATGACGTACACCGTCGCCGCCCTGCTCGGCGCGGTCTGCGCGGCCGTGGCCGACCTGTACGTGCTGCGGACCCGGCTGCTGCTACGGCCGGTCTTCTGGGCCACCTACCCCATCATCGTGTTCTTCCAGCTCATCTCCAACGGCATCCTGACCGGCCGGAACATCGTCCGGTACGACCCGGACACGATCATCGGCGTCCGGCTGGCGTACGCGCCGGTGGAGGACCTGGTCTTCGGCTTCGCGCTGGTCCTGCTGACCCTGTCGGTGTGGGTCTGGCTCGGTCGCCGGGGCGTGCAGCGCACCCCGACCGCCGGCGAAGGCAGCCGGCTGCTCCGCCTCCTCCGTCGCCCCCGCCCCTGACCGGAGCCGGTGGGTCAGTCGGCGCGGCGGGTGGCCGCGATGGCGAGGTCGACCAGGGCCTGGCGGGCCTCGGTCTCCAGGTCGACGGTGGCGAGCGCGGCCAGCGCGGTCTCGGTGAGGGCGGCGATCCGCTCCTCGGTACGCGCCAACGCTCCGCTGGCGGTGATCACCTCGCGGAGCCGGGCCACCCCGTCCTCGTCCAGCCCGGGATCGCCGAGATGCCGGTCGACCAGCGTCCGCCCCGCGTCGTCCGTCCCCGCGACAGCCGCCGCCACCAGGTACGTCCGCTTCCCCTCGCGCAGGTCGTCGCCGGCCGGCTTGCCGGTCTGCGCCGGATCACCGAACACCCCGAGCACGTCGTCGCGGAGCTGGAACGCCTCGCCCAGCGGGAGCCCGTACGCCGCGTAGGCCGCCTCGACCTCCGTGGTCGCCCCGGCGAGGGCGGCGCCGAGCAGCAGCGGCCGCTCGACGGTGTACTTGGCCGACTTGTATCGGGCCACCTTCCCGGCCCGCTCCAGCGAGGTGTCCCCGGTGGCCTGGGTCAGCACGTCCAGGTACTGCCCGACGGTGACCTCGGTACGCATCTCGTCGAAGACCGGCCGGGCCCGGGCCAGGGTCCGCGCGTCCAGGCCGGCGCCGTGCAGCATCTCGTCGGACCAGACCAGGCAGAGGTCGCCCAGGAGGATCGCGGCGGCGTCGCCGAAGCCCTCCGCGTCCCCGGTCCACCCGGCGGCGCGGTGCCGGGAGGCGAACCGCCGGTGCACCGCCGGCTCGCCCCGCCGGGTGTCCGACCGGTCCATCAGGTCGTCGTGGATCAGCGCGCTGGCCTGGACGAACTCCAGCGCGGCGAGGGTGGCGACCACCTGGTCGGAATCCACCCCTCCGGCGCCCCGGTAACCCCAGTAGGCGAACGCGGGCCGTAGCCGCTTGCCGCCCCGCAGCACGAACTCCTCGACCGCCTCGGCGACCGGTGCCAGCGCCTCGTCGACCCCGGTCAGCCAGCCGCGCTGGTTGGCCAGGAATCCGGTCAGGGCCTTGTCGACGCGTTGACGCAGGCCGGCACGGTCGACAGGGGATACGGGAGCTGCGTGGGTCACGCCACGACGCTAGCCGGTCGCCGTCGACGACCGCGCACCACCGGGGGTGTGACGCGCCGGGGAAGGTACGGACGAGCGGCCGTGACCAGCGCCGCGTGCCGGCGTACGGCGGGTTCCGCCCGGTGCGGGGCCAGCCGGCGTCCCACCTCGATGAGGTGACCCGCCGCCCGGACGGACCCGGCCCGGACGGCGGCGAGCAGGGCGTCACCGGCCACCGCGCAGGCCTGCTCGACCTCGCCGAGATCGAGGTAGGCGCGGGCCAGCCAGCCCCCGTAGACCGCGGTGGCGCGCGGCTGCCCGGGGCGGCAGCCGGCGCGCAGCAGCGGCTCGGCGCGCAGCGGTCGGCCGAGCACGGCCAGCGTCCGGCCGGTCATCGCGGCCAGTTCCGCCGGGTCGAGCCAGTAGAGCCAGGGCGGTTCCCGGAGCGGGTCGTGCCGGTCGGCGACGCGTCGGGCGGCGGTGAGCGCCTGCCCGGCGGTGACGTGCCGGCCGTCGAGCGCGGCGGCCAGCGCCGTCCGGTGCAGCAGCACCGCCCGCAGCCCGGCCGGGGCGCCCGGCCCGGCCCCGGTGTACGCGGCGCGGGCCAGCAGCAGCGCGCCGGACGGATCACCGACCCCGGCGAGCAGGTGGCTCGCCGAGCCGAGCACGTGCCCGGCCAGCACCCGGTCACCGGCCGCCGTGGCGGCCCGCAACCCCAGCCGGTACGCGGTCAGTCCACCGGCCGGATCACCGGCGTCGGCGGCGAGCCACCCGGCGAGCTGTGCCGCCTCGGCCAGCACCGGCAGCAGCCGGCGCCGCCCGGACGGGCCGGCCAGTCGGACGGCCCGGGCCACCCGCCCCAGCCGGGACGCGCCCAGCCCGGCCAGGTCCGCGCCGCCGGACAGGTCGTCGAGCCGGCGCAGCCCGTCCAGCCATTCCGCCGGGTCGTCCCGCCACCGCGTCGGGTCGTCCGGTGCCGCGCGATCCCCGCACGGAGCGGGGAGGCGCGTGGCCCCGCCGACGATCGGCAGGCCGGCGGTCGGTGGACCGGGCGGCAGCAGCGACCCGTCCGGGTCGGCCAGCCACCGCTGGGCCAGGGCCAACAGCGCCCGTCGCGCCCGGGATCCGTCCGTCACCGGATACGCGTCGGCGCGGCGGCTCGCCACGGCGGCCCCGGACAGCCGCTCCCGGGGGACCTCCAGCACGAGGGCGAGCCAGCCGAGCCAGAACTCCCCGGGTATGCGTGCCTGCCGCTCCCAGCGGGAGACCTCGTGCCGGCTGAGCGTGGCGACCCCGGCGGCGGCGCAGAGCCGGGCGGCGAGCTGGGCCTGACTCCAGCCACGGGCCAGCCGCAGCCGGGCGAGCAGGGGCCCGGACAGCTCCGGGCCGGGCGGCGTGGGCGGGATCATGGGGCCTCCGGAGGGTCGCGGCGGCTCCCGGCGGCCGGGAGACCCGGACCGGTGCGCCGTCGATCGGACTGCGGACCCCCGCACGGCTGGCGACCGACCCCCACCGGCTCACCGCGCTGCCCCACTGCCTACCCGAGGGGTACGACGATTCCGCAGCGGGAGGATCCGCTTCCTCGACCGGGGCCCGGCGTTCCTCGACCGAAGCAACGGCGTTCCTCGACCGAAGCAACGGCGTTCCTCGACCGGAGAGCGGTAGGGCCTCGACCGGGAGACCGGCGTTCCTCGACCGGGAGACCGGCGGGCCTCGACCGGTCCGCACATCGGCGGGCCGCCGGGAACGCCCCCGCCCGGTAGAGTCGTGGAGTGGCGCTCGGTCTTCCCTCGGTCCTTCCCAGCTCCCAGCCGTCGATCGGGGAGCTGATCCGCGACTGCCAGCCGACCTTCTCGTTCGAGTTCTTCCCGCCCAAGACCCCGGCCGGCGAGACTCTGCTCTGGCAGGCGATCCGCGAGCTGGAGTCGCTGCGTCCCTCGTTCGTCTCGATCACCTACGGCGCGGGCGGTTCGACGCGGGACACCACCGTGGCGGTCACCGAACGGATCGCCACCGAAACCACCCTGCTTCCGATGGCGCACCTGACCGCGGTCAACCACTCCGTCGCCGAGCTGCGGCACGTGATCGGGCGGCTGGCCGGGGTGGGAGTACGCAACGTGCTGGCGGTGCGGGGCGACCCGCCCGGAGACCCCACCGGGGAGTGGGTCCCGCACCCCGAGGGAGTGCACTACGCCGAGGACCTGGTGCGGCTGGTCCGCGACTCCGGAGACTTCAGCGTCGGGGTCGCCGCCTTCCCGTACCGGCATCCCCGCTCGCCGGACGTCGTCTCCGACACCGAGCACTTCGTCCGTAAGTGCCGGGCGGGGGCCGACTTCGCGATCACGCAGATGTTCTTCGACGCCGACGACTACCTCCGGCTGCGCGACCGGGTGGCGGCCGTGGGTTGCGACACCCCGATCCTGCCGGGGGTGATGCCGGTCACCCAGCTCGCCACCATCGCGCGGTCCGAGCAGCTCTCCGGCGCGCCCTTCCCGCCCGCGCTCGCCGAGCGGTTCGAGCGGGTCGGTGACGACCCGGAGGCGGTCCGTCGGCTCGGCATCGAGCAGGCCAGCGAGATGTGCCGACGGCTGCTGGACGAGGGCGTTCCGGGAATTCACTTCATCACCCTGAACCGCTCCACCGCCACCCGGGAGGTCTGGCGGAACCTCCAGGTCGGCGCGCGGGTGTGACGGGGGGACCATCCGTCACCTCGTTGCCGTGCCGGGTGTCGGGAGCGGTGCGTGGGTGTGCCGGGCCCCGCGTGTCTCGGCGCGGCCCACGACTGGGTTCCGCCGCCGCGACACCCGACGTGCCCTCCTACGGTTGATCCGTGGTGGGCACTCCGCTGAGATGGGACGACTACGCGACCGCCTGGGCCCGACTGCACGGGGGCTTCGACCCCCGGTCGGCCGCTCCGGTGGTCCGAGGCTGGCTGCGTTTCGCGTACCACGTCGGTTACCTGCTGGGCCGGCTGCGGGTCACCCCGACGGCGGTCACCGTCGCCGGGGTGCTGCTCTGCTTCTGCGTGCCGCTGCTCGCCGTGCGCCCCTCCGACGGCCCGTTCCTCGCTGCGCTCTTCGTCCTGCTCGCCGCGGTGGCCGACAGCGTGGACGGCGCGGTGGCGGTGGTGACCGGCCGTAGCACCCGCCTCGGCTACGTCTACGACTCGCTGGCCGACCGGCTCGGTGAGATCGCCTGGCTGTTGGCGTTCTGGCTGGTCGGGGCACCGGGTGCGCTGGTGGTGGCCGGTGGCGCGCTCTCCTGGTTGCACGAGTACGTCCGTGCCCGCGCCATCGCCGCCGGCATGCGCGAGATCGGCGCGGTGACGGTGGGGGAGCGGCCGACCCGGGTCAGCGTCGCGTTGGTCGGATTGCTGGTGGCCGGGCTGGCCGGGCTGATCCGGCCGGAGCTGGTCGCCGGCACGATCACCCTGGCCACCGCCGTCTGGGTGCTGCTCGCCGGGTTCGGGCTGGGACAGCTGCTCTCCGCCGTCCGCCGAGCCCTGCTCGCCGCCGACGCTCCCACGCCGGCCCGGACCCGCTGAGGCCGTCCGCCCGTCGGGTGGTGGGGTGGGGTGGTTGCAGGGGACCCTTCCTCATCAAGAAGCGGTGACAGGGGACCCCTGCTACCAAAGCTGCTACCAACAAAGCGCTAGCAGCAAACCACCTACCAGCAGAGCGCTACCACCTCAGGCGGGGCCGATCCGGTCGGCGACGATGCGGGCGGAAAGAGTCACCATGGGCAGGCCGCCGCCCGGGTGGGTGGAGCCGCCGACCAGGTGCACGCCGTGCGCCGGGGCACGGTTGGCCGGGCGCAGCAGTCCGCCGGCCGTGCCGTAGATCGCGCCGCCCGGTGCCCCGGTGGCGCTGTCCAGGTCGGCCGGGGTGCGGATCTCGCGGAACAGCAGCCGGTCCCGTACGTCGACCCCCCGCTCGGCGAGCACGTCCAGGACCCGGTCCGCGTACGCCTCGGCGAGCCCCGGCCGACGCCAGTCGACGGCGGACGCGGCGGTGCCGTGCCGGGCCGCGTTGACCAGCACGAACCACGCCTCGTGGTCGGCCGGGCGGACCAGCGGGTCGTCGGCCACGGTGACGAAGACCGTCGGGTCGACCGCCGGCCGGGCCCGGACACCGCGTCCCGGATCGCCGAAGACCGCGTCGAACTCGGCGTCGTTGTCGTGGGGGAAGAACACGTTGTGGTGCGCCAGGCCGGTCGGCCCGCGTACTCCGAGCAGCAGCACGAACCCGGCCAGGCTGCGGTCGGCGAGCCCGGCCAGCCGGCCGGGGCTGGGCAGCAGGTCCCGGTAGACGGTCAGCGCGTCGACGTTGGCCACCACCACGTCGGCGGGGACCGGCGTGGCGATCCCGCGCAGGCGTACCCCGTGGACCCGGCCGCCGGCCGCGTCGATCCGGGTGACCGCGGCGCCGGTCTGCACGACCACGCCGAGATCCAGGCAGCGCGACAGCAGCGCGTCGGCGAGCGTGCCCAGCCCGCCGCGCAGGTACCAGCCGCCGAAGGCCAGCTCGGCGTAGGGGACGGCGACCAGCGCGGCCGGGGCCCGGCGCGGGTCGGCGCCGGTGTAGGTGGCGTACCGGTCGAGCAGCATCCGCATCCGGCGGTCGCCCAGGTGGCGGCGGCCCAGTCCGCGCAGCGTGCGGCCCGGCGCGATCGCAGCCAGGTCGCCCAGCCGCCAGGCCAGCGCCGCCAGGTCGCGGGGGGAGTCGACCGGCCGGCGCAGGATGTCCCGCCAGGACGCCTCCCACACCCGCCCGGCGCGTCGCCACAGGCCCCGCCAGTCGGCCGCCGACCGATCCCCGAACGCCGCCCCGATCCGCTCGGTGAACTCCACCGGGTCGGCGCAGGAGTCGAGGACGGTCCGCCCCTCGTCGGGGAAGACGTGCCGGACGATCGGGTCCAGCGGGACGAGGTCCAGGTACTCGTCGAGCTTCGCCCCGGTCGCCTCGAACAGCTCGGTGAAGACCTCGGGAAGGGTGAGCAGGCTGGGGCCGGTGTCGAAGTGGAACGACCCGGCGGGTGTGTCGTGCGTGTACCGGCCGAGCTTCCCGCCGACCGTGTCGGCCCGCTCGAAGACGGTCACCTCGTGCCCCACGGCGGCCAACCGGGCGGCGGCGGCCAGTCCACCCACCCCGGCACCGACGACCACAACCCGAGCCATGTGTCGCGCCCTCCTAGCCGACCGGACGCCCGCGCCAGGAGAGGCGGCGTCGCTTCCGCAGATGGTACGACCGGACGGTCAGCCAACCGAGGACCACGACCGACACGGGGTGGGCGAGCGCGTCGGGCCACCACCGGCCCCCGGTCGACCGGGCGCTGACCACCCGTCCGGTGACGCCGAGGAGATAGCCGGCTCCCGCCAGCGCGGCGACCGTCGGCGCGCCGACCAGCAGCGCGGCCACGACCAGCAGCGGCGGCGCCATGTAGAGCAGACCGAGCAGGGCCACCACGGCCGCCGCCGCGCCCGGGTGGCCGAACGTCGCCCAGAGCGACTTGGTGTAGCCGTCACGCAGTTGCGGCCAGGTGTCGTACATCCGGCAGTCGGCCAGCCGGGAGCCGTCGGCGAGGGCGATCCGGCCCCCGGCCCGCTTGACCGCGCGGGCCAGCTCGATGTCCTCCAGCACCCGGTCCCGTACGGCCGCGTGCCCGCCGGCGGCGGTGTAGCCGGCCCGGTCCACCACCAGGAACTGCCCGCCCGCCGCCGCCAGCGACGGCCGGGGCGAGCGTTCCATCGCGCGCAGCGGCAGGAAGGTCAGCCACAGCCACTGCAACAGCGGCTGGACCAGCCGGTCGCCCACCGTCGTCACCAGGATCCTCGGGTACGGCGACAGCAGCGTCACCCGCGCGGCCCGCAGTTCGGTGACGGCCGCCGCCACCGCGTCCGGGGCGAGCACGACGTCGGCGTCGACGAAGACCAGCGCGGTGGCCGCCGGGTCGGCCCGCCGGGCGAGCTGGTGGCAGGCGTGCGGCTTGCCCAGCCAGCCCGGCGGCGGCGCGACCCCGGTCAGCAGGGTGACCCGGGGGTCGCCGTCGACCACGCCGCGCACCACCTCGGCGGTGCCGTCGGCGGAGCCGTCGTCGAGCACCACGATCCGCATCCCCGGCACGCCCCGCTGGGCGAGCAGCGCCCGCAGGCACGGGGTGACCCGGCCGGCCTCGTCCCGCAGTGGCAGCAGCACCGCCACCGGCTCGCCGACCACGGCCGGCCGGTCGGCGGGGCGGCGCAGCCAGCGGGTGGCGTTGACCAGGGTGTGCCCGGTCAGCGCGGCGAGCACGGCCAGCAGGACCAGCACGGCGACGACCGGAACGGTCATGCGGTGGCGTCCACCCACCGGGCGGCGGATCCGTCCTTCCGGCCGGCCGGTGGCCGCTGCCGCCGGTGGCCCCGGGTGAGCGTGACCGCCAGCGGCACCGCCGCCACCGCCATGCCGGCCGCACCCCACAGCGCCGAGGCGGGCAGTCCGAGGAAGACCGCGTGGGCCAGCACGCTGGAGAAGTACGTCCACAGGTACAGCGCGTACATCGGGTGGTCCGCCGGGCCGGTCCGGTCGGCCGGCGCTCCGGCCAGCGGCCGCAGCAGCGTCATCATCAGCACCCCGAACAGCAGCCAGCCGAGGTAGTTGCTGGCCGGGATGCCGGGCAGGCCGGGCAGGGCCGGGGTGGCGTCCCGCCAGCGCCAGTACCCCTCGGCGACCATCTGCGGGTCGAGGAAGAGATCCCAGGTGGCCAGGCCGACGGCGGCCAGCGCGATCCGCCGTACGCCGGGCCGGACCAGGCGCACCGCAGCGAGCCACGCCGGCCAGGCCATCCAGGTCCAGGCCAGCGGAATGATCAGGGGCACCCCGGCGAGCTTTGGCCCGAGTTCGCCGGAGTAGTCGTAGCTGCCGAACGGGAAGCCGGTGGTCACGCCGAGCGCCTCGATGGCGAAGCCGCCGCCGGTGGCGACCGCGACCAGTGCCGCCGCCGTCCGGGGACCCCGGGTGAGCAGCGCGTGGCCGACCGAGAGGAGGTAGCCGAGGACGACCGTGGCCACGGTCAGCGCCGCCCGGGTCCCCCCGCCGGTCAGCGGGTAGCCGATCTGGGCGAGGACGAGGACGCCGAGCAGCACCCAGGTCAGCCGGGGCGGCCGGGTTCCCTCGCCGGCACCCCGTCCCGGCCGGAGGCTGGCGACGGGCCGGCCGTCGGGCGCGACGGGTGCGGACCGGTCGCTGGCCATGGCGGGTGGGGGCCGGTCACCGGTCATGACGGGTGGGGCCGGTCGCGGGGCGCGACGGGTGCGGGCGCGACGGCCGGGCCGGCGGCTGCCGGGGAACCGGAGGGGGTCGGCGGCGGAAGGGGGAGGGGCCGGCCGAGCACGCCGAACGCGCGTTCGTCGCCGGGGAAGTGGAAGTTCCGCAGGACGTCGACGAAGCCGAACCGGCGGTAGAGCCGCCAGGCGCGGGAGCGTTCCTCGTCGGCCTCCGGGGTGGACAGCAGCGTGCTGCTCCCCTCGGCCATGGTGAGCAGCGCGCGCAGCTGCCCCGCGCCGAGGCCGTGCCCCTGCGCCGGGGGCCGGACGTGCAGTTCGACGACCTCGAAGCAGTGGGTCAGCCAGATCCCACGCCGGGTCGGGTCCAGCGCCCGGCTGACCTGGTCGTGCCACCACTGTCCGGGTACGCCGAGGTAGCCGTACCCGAAGCCGGCCAGGTGGCCCTCGGTGGTCAGGCTGGCCACCGCGCGGAAGCCCGGCCGGCGGACGTGGGTGGCGATGTAGCCGCGCCGGGACTCCAGCAGGTCAGGCCGGTACCCCATCGCCTCGCCGTAGACGGCGACCACGTCGTCCAGCCGCCGGACGAGATCGTCCGGGGTCCACCGCACCAACCTCATGCGCGTCCGCCCTCCACCGTCTCCGTGTCGTCGTCACCGGTCCAGTCCAGCACCGCCCGGTCACCCACCACGGCACGCACCTCGAACCGGGCGAACAGTTCC
Organism: Micromonospora sp. NPDC050187; assembly: GCF_044459745.1. Taxonomy (NCBI): domain Bacteria; kingdom Bacillati; phylum Actinomycetota; class Actinomycetes; order Micromonosporales; family Micromonosporaceae; genus Micromonospora; species Micromonospora sp. NPDC050187. The sequence continues at coordinate 270,958 of NZ_JBITJH010000009.1, read as the reverse complement.
TCCGCGTACCAGCCCTCGGTGGGGGTGCGGGTGATCGCGGCCCGGTGCTCCGGGTGACGGTACGCGAACTCGACCAGGCTCGCCGGGTCCCGCCACACGCTGACCGTGCCCTGCCAGCCCAGCGGTGCCTCCCCGACGCCGAACCGGGCGAGCAGGCCGGGGGCGTGGCGCAGCGCGGCGGCCACCGGGGGGACCGCCCGCCAGAAGGTGGCGGCCCGCCGGGGGCGCAGTCGGGCGCGGGTCAGCGCCAGCACCGGCCCGGTCACCCGACCGCCGGCCGGGTCGCCGAACGGTTGCCGGCCGGACCACGCGCCCCGGCTGGTCACCGGACACAGGTCGAGCCGGACGGCCGCGCGGGCGAGCCGGGCCCAGGACCGGCCGACCGGGGACTCGTCGAACCCGGCCGCCGCCTCCGCCGAGGCCCAGACGGTCAGCGCGGCCCAGCGGGTTGGATCGACGTCGTTCGGGCCGAACCCGGTACCCGTCCCGGTGCCGAGCAGCTTGGCGAAGCGCACCCCCTCGGTGGCGCGCAGCCGGCGCGGGCCGAACGCCATCCGGGGCAGCACCCGGGGCAGGTCGGTCCGACCCACCCGCCAGACGTGCAGGGTGACCAGCTCGGGGACGGGTTCCGGCCGGCTCACGCCACTCCGGCCGGGATGCCGGCGGTGATCCGCAGCAGCTCCGCGTACGTGGTGGGGAAGACCGCCCGGGGCACCCCGCCGGCGGCCCAGACCTCGGCGTGCCCGGCCAGCGTGGTGTCGACCAGGGTGCGCAGCGGGGCGGGGTGCCCGAGCGGGGCGACCCCGCCGATGACCTGCCCGGTGTGTTCCCGGACGAACTCCGGGGTGGCCCGGCGCAGCCGGGCGGCCCCGACCGACGCGGCCACCCGGGGTACGTCCACCCGGTGCGCGCCCGAGGTGAGCACCAGCAGTGGCGCACCGTCGGCGTCGAAGACCAGCGAGTTGACGATCGCGCCCACCGGCACACCGAGCGCCTCCGCCGCCGCAGCGGCGGTGTGCACGGCCTCGGGCAGCAGGCGGACGGTGGCGGGTCCGCCGGAACCGTCGCGCGCCGTCGCGGCGTCGAGCGCGGCCTGCACCGCCCGCACCTTGGGGTGTGGCTGCATGCTGGTCATTCTCCCCGGTACGCCACCGCCCGTCCCACCGGCCACGCCAGACCGACCCCCACCCCCACCCCCACCCCCACCCGCCGTCCCGCCCGTTGATCAAGAAGTTCGCGTCATCCGGAGCCGGGAAGCCTGACGTGAACTTCTTGATCAACGCCGCTGTCAGGTGTGGTGGCCGGGGCCGGCCGGGCCGGTGGTGACCACGGCGACCACGTCCGGTGGGCCGGGCTGGTCGGTCTTCGCCGGTGGGGGCGGTCCACCCGGGGCGACCCGGGCCGTCTCGGCCAGCGCGACCCCGACCAGCACCAGCAGGCCCCCGCCGAGCTGGGCGGCGTTGAGCGCCTCGGTCGCGCCGAGGGTCACCCAGGCGACCGCCGAGGCGATCACCGGTTCGACCATGCCGATGATCCCGACGCTGGTCGCCGGGAGGTGCCGCATCGCCCCGGCCACCAGCAGGTACGGCACCACCGAACCGAGCACCACCACGTATCCGAGCAGCAGCACGACCGGTACGCCCCGGCTGGTGCCGGCCAGTGGCGTCCAGTCGCCGACCCCGGTGACCGCCCGGGTGAGCAGGCCGGCGACGGCGGCCGCGCCGAACGCCCAGGTGCAGAGCGAGACGGTGTCGCGTCCCTCGACACCGCGTGCGCCGAGCACGTAGTAGATGGCGAGGAAGAACGCGGCTCCGAGACCGGCCAGCACCCCGAGTCCGTCCAGCGAGAACTCGCCCCAGATCTCGGCGACGCAGGCCAGCCCGACCAGGCTCAGTGCCAGGCCGGACCAGAGCCGGGGCCGGACCGGGTGTCGCTGGCCGAACCGGGCCCAGAGGGCCACCAGCAGTGGGGCGGAGTACTCGAAGAGCAGCCCGATGCCGACCGGCAGCCGGGAGATGGCGACGAAGTAGAGCATCGGCACCAGGAAGAAGCCGGTCAGTCCGTACCCGACCAGCAGCGGGACCTGCCCGGCGGTGACCCGTAGCCGCCGGACGCCGGGGCGGACCAGCACGCTCAGTGCCAGCAGGACGGTGAACGCGCCGGCCGCGCGGAGCAGGGTGAGCTGGGGTGCGTCGATGCCGGTGCGGAGCACCAGCTTGGAGACGGTGCCGTTGACGGCAAAGAGGATGCCCGAGGCGAGCACCATCACGACACCCAGAGCGGGGCGGGGGTTGATCACGCCTGCGAGGTTACCGATTCCGGGTCGTGCCACACGTTGCGTTTTCCCCGGCGGAAGGGTGTACTGTCAGCAGTGGTTAGAACGGGTGTTCGATTGAGTCGGGCGCCGGTTCCCACCACCCGGGAGGGGTGTTTCGCGGCGCTGCTCCCGGGACGGTGCGGTGACGCGGACCGCACCGGGCACCGGGCAGTCGCGAGCCCGGTCCCGTCAAGGCAGGATCGCCGTCCGCCGCCCACGACCCCCGGGCGGCGGACGGCGAACCCGCCGGTCAAGCCGGCCGGGTGTGGTGTGGGGAAGCGTCCACACCCGGCCGGCCGCACCCGGTGCGTCTTCCTCCGCACCACCCCAGACCCGGGCCCCGCTGCCGGACGGATTCGTCTCCGCCGGTGACGTGGCCGCCTCGGCGACGCGGAGGAGACAGTCATGCCGTCCCACCCGGCACCCACGGTGCCCACGCACGTGCTGCCGCACCGCACCCCGGCCCAGCTTCTCGCCGTGGCCCGTCGTGGACTGGCCGAGGCCGCGCAGACCCGCCCCGACGGCCTGCGCTACGCCGCCGCCCACCTGGCGGCGCTGCGCGCGGCGGCGGCCCTGCTGGCCGCCCGGGCCCGTCCCGCACCCGCCCGGCGCAACCGGATCACCAGCGTCTGGGTCCTGCTCGCCGGGGTCGCCCCCGAGTTGGGCGAGTGGGCCACCTTCTTCGCCGCCGGTGCCGGTAAGCGGGCCGCCGCCGAGGCCGGCATCCCCCGGGTGGTGACCGCCCGCGAGGCCGACGACCTGCTCCGCGCCGCCGAACAGTTCGTCCTGGTGGTGGAGACGGCGCTCGGCCTGGCGCACCAGCCGGCCCTGGAGGGGCTCGCCGCCTGACCCGGTCCGCCATCCGACCCGGTCCGCCTGCCACACACCACTGATCCAGTACGACACGACGGGGGGCTTGTCCATGGCGGGCCGGATGGTGCTCGGTTCCGCCGCGCTGGCCGGTCTGGTCCGGCCGGCCAGCGCGCCCGACCCGGCGGACGCCCAGCGGGTGCTGCCGGTCCTGCCCGAACTCACCGGGCTGCTGCCCAACCGGGGTCTGCGCCGGGGCAGCACGGTCTCGGTCGCCACCGGGCAGCCCCGGCGAAGCGGTGGGACGTCCCTGATGCTGGCGCTGCTCGCCGAGGCGTCCCGGTCCGGCTCGTGGTGCGCCGTGGTCGGGGTGCCGACCTTCGGCGCGGTGGCGGCGGCCGAGGCGGGTATCGCCCTGGACCGGCTCGCCCTGGTGCCGCATCCCGGTCCGGAGTGGGCCACCGTCGTCGCCGCCCTGATCGACGGCGTCGACGTGGTGGTCACCGCGGTCCCCGCCGCAGTCTCCGCCTCGGTCGCCGGTCGGCTGGCCGCCCGGGCCCGGCAGCGCGGCAGCGTCCTCGTCCCGTACGGCCGGTGGGCGGGAGCCGACGTCACGTTGCAGGTGGTCCGGGGGGTCTGGGAGGGGATCGGGCCGGGGCGGGGCCGGCTCCGCCGGCGGGAGGTGACCGTCTCGGCACGGGGCCGGGGCGCGGCGGCCCGGCCGAAGGAGATCACCGTCTGGCTGCCCGGCGACGGCCGTACCCGGGTCGTGCCCCGCTCTGCCACCACCCGCCCGGCCGCGTCCGCGACGGTGCCCCGACGGGGCCCGTTGACCCTGGTCGGGTCGGCGTGACCCCGGCGTCCCGTCGCCCCACCCCCGCAGTGGCCGGGGCCGCCGGTCAGCGGGCCACCGATCCGTCCCGTGCTGTCGGTCAGCGGGCCGTCGATCCGTCCCGTGCCGTCGGCCAGCCGGCCGTCGACCCGTCCCGCGCCACCCGGACCCTGCTGCTCTGGTGCCCGGACTGGCCGGTGATCGCCGCCGAGATCGTCGAGGGGGTGCCCGCGACCGGGCCGGTCGTCGTCCTGCACGCCAACCGGGTGGTCGCCTGCTCGGAACGCGCCCGCGCCGACGGGATCCGGCGCGGTCTGCGTAAACGGGAGGCACAGGGGCGCTGCCCCGGGCTGACCGTCGTCGAGTACGACCCGGCCCGGGACACCCGTGCGTTCGAGCCGGTGGTCGCCGCCGTCGAGGACCTGGTCGCCGGGGTGGAGGTGGTCCGACCCGGGGCCTGCGCGGTGGCCGCCCGGGGACCCACCCGGTATCTCGGCGGTGAGGAGGCAGCGGCCGAGCGGATCATCGAACACGTCGCCCAGACGTGCGCGGTGGAGAGCCAGGTCGGTATCGCCGACGGGGCGTTCGCCGCCGGGCTGGCCGCCCGTACCGGGCAGGTCGTGCCGCCCGGCGGCACACCGGGTTTCCTGGCCGACCTGCCGGTCGAGGCGCTCGGCCGGCCGGCCCTGGCCGACCTGCTGCGCCGGCTCGGCATCCGGACGCTGGGCGACTTCGCCGCGCTGCCCGCCGGGGACGTGCTGGCCCGCTTCGGCTTCGACGCGGCGCTGGCCCACCGCCTCGCCGCCGGGCGGGACCACCGTCCGCTCGCCGTCCGGGTGCCCCCGGCCGAGCTGACCGTCAGCGCCGACTACGACGAGCCGCTCGACCGGGTGGACGCCGCCGCGTTCGCCGCCCGGGCACTGGCCGAACGGCTGCACGACCGGCTGGCCGCGCACGGCCTGGCCTGCACCCGGCTCGGGGTCGAGGCGGTCACCGCGCACGGCCAGGAACTGCACCGGGTCTGGCGGCACGACGGCCTGCTCACCGCCACGGCCATCGCCGACCGGCTCCGCTGGCAACTCGACGGGTGGCTCTCCGGCGCCCCGGGCCGGCCGGGCCGCCCGACCGCCGGGATCATCCGGCTGCGGCTGGTTCCGGACGGGGTTCTCGCCCAGGTCGGGTTGCAGCCCGGCCTCTGGGGCGCTACCGGCGAGGAACGCGAGCGGGCGCACCGGGCCCTGAGCCGGGTGCAGGGCCTGCTCGGCCCGGAGTCGGTGGTGACCGCGGTGCTCGGCGGTGGGCGTTCCCCGGCCGACCAGGTCCGTCTGGTGCCGTGGGGCGACGAACGCCTTCCCGCGCGTCCCGGTGAGCCGGGCTGGCCGGCGGCCGACCGGTCGCCGGGTTCCGGTTCCGGCGGGTCGGCGGCTTCCGGGCCGGTCGGTACGGCGGATCCCGGTGGTGCGTCGGTGTCCGGCTCCGGACCGGCGTCGGACCGGACGGTGCCGACGCCCGGCCCGGGTGGTCGGGTGCGACGACGGTCGGGCACGGGTGGCCGGACGACGCGCCCGGAGCTGCCGCCGTGGCCGGGGCGACTCCCGCCGCCCGCGCCGGCCGTGGTGCTGCCCGCCCCGCTCGCCGCGACCGTGCACGACGCCACCGGCGAGCCGGTCGGGGTCAGCGCCCGGCTCCAACTGACCGCCGCGCCGGCCCGGGTGGCCGTCGGTTCCGCCCCGCCGGTGGAGATCGTCGGCTGGGCCGGGCCGTGGCCGGTCGACGAGCGGTGGTGGGCCCCGGCCGAGGCGCGGCGCGCGGCCCGTTTCCAGCTCCTCCTCGCCGACGGTGCCGCCCTTCTGCTGGCGGTCGAGGCCGGCCAGTGGCTGGTGGAGGCGATCTATGACTGAGCGCGGGACCGGAGTTCGGCCTTCCGGTCCCCGCCAGGATCTCCACCGGGCCGGAGTGGTCCGGTGAGTTTCCACAATCCGAAGCTGCCCTGGTCGGAGCTGGAGCGGGTGCTCTCCGGGCGGTCTGGCGGCGACGGCCGCCCCGGGGAGCGGCACCTGCATGTGGTGGACCCGCTCGCCGTCGACGGCGACGGCGGGGACGCCCCCGCCTGGACCCGGAAGCGTTCGCACTACGAGGCGCCCGAGCTGCCCCGCCCCGACGGCGTGGTGCCCTACGCGGAACTGCACGCGCACACCAACTTCAGCTTCCTCGACGGGGCCAGCCACCCGGAGGAACTGGCCGAGGAGGCGGCCCGGCTCGGGCTCACCGCACTCGCCGTCACCGACCACGACGGCTTCTACGGGGTGGTCCGCTTCGCCGAGGCGGCCCGTGCCCTGCGGCTGCCCACCGTCGTCGGCGCGGAACTCTCCCTCGACCTGCCCGGCCCGCAGAACGGCGAACCGGATCCGCTCGGCCGTCACCTGCTGCTGCTCGCGCACGGCCCCGAGGGGTACGCCCGGCTCGCCACCACCATCTCCCGGGCCCAGCTGCGCGGTGGCGAGAAGGGCCGCCCGGTCTACGGCACGCTGGAGGAGGTCGCCGAGGGGCTGCGTGACCACGTGCTGGTGCTCACCGGCTGCCGCAAGGGGCACGTGCCGGCGGCCCTGCTCACCGAGGGCGTCGACGCCGCCGCCCGGGAGCTGGACCGGCTGACCGCCCTGTTCGGCCCGGAGACCGTCGCGGTGGAGCTGACCGACCACGGGCACCCGGTCGACGCCGACCGCAACGACGCCCTCGCCGAGCTGGCCGCCGTCGCCGGCCTGCCGACGGTCGCCACCAACAACGTGCACTACGCGACGCCGGGACGGCGTCGGCTGGCCACCGCGCTCGCCGCCGTACGGGCGAGACGCAGCCTGGACGAGATCGACGGGTGGCTGCCCGCCGCCGGCACCGCGCACCTGCGCAGCGGAGCCGAGATGGCCGCCCGGTTCGCCGCCTACCCGGGGGCGGTGGCGCGGGCCGCCGAGTTCGGCCGGGAACTCGCCTTCGACCTCCAGCTCGTCGCGCCGCAGCTGCCGGCGTACCCGGTGCCGGCCGGGCACACCGAGATGAGCTGGCTGCGCCACCTCACCGAGCAGGGCGCGCGGGAGCGCTACGGGCCGCGCGCGGCGCACCCCGAGGCGTACGCGCAGATCGACCACGAGCTGGGCATGATCGAGAATCTCGGCTTCCCCGGCTACTTCCTGGTGGTCTACGACATCGTCACGTTCTGCCGGGAGCAGGACATCTACTGCCAGGGGCGGGGCTCGGCGGCCAACTCGGCGGTCTGCTACGCGCTACGGATCACCAACGTGGACGCCGTCCGGCACCGGCTGCTCTTCGAACGTTTCCTCGCCCCGGAACGCGACGGCCCGCCCGACATCGACGTGGACATCGAGTCCGACCGCCGGGAGGAGGTCATCCAGCACGTCTACACCCGCTACGGCCGGGAGCACACCGCCCAGGTCGCCAACGTCATCTCGTACCGGCCCCGGTCGGCGGTGCGGGACGTGGCGAAGGCGTTCGGTTTCTCCCCCGGTCAGCAGGACGCCTGGAGCAAGCAGATCGACCGGTGGGGGTCGGTCGCCGCCGTCGACGCCGAGGGCATCCCCGAGCAGGTGGTGGCGTACGCCAACGAACTCCAGACCTTCCCGAGGCACCTGGGCATCCACTCCGGCGGCATGGTGATCTGCGACCGGCCGGTGATCGAGGTCTGCCCGGTGGAGTGGGGGCGGATGCCCGGCCGCAGCGTCCTCCAGTGGGACAAGGACGACTGCGCGGCCGTCGGCCTGGTCAAGTTCGACCTGCTCGGCCTCGGCATGCTCTCCGCCCTGCACTACGGGTACGACATGATCGGCATGAGCCTGGACCTGGGCGACATGTCACTGGACGACCCCGAGGTCTACGACATGCTCTGCCGGGCCGACTCGGTCGGGGTGTTCCAGGTGGAGAGCCGCGCCCAGATGGCCACCCTGCCCCGGCTGAAACCGACCTGCTTCTACGACCTGGTGGTCGAGGTGGCACTGATCCGTCCCGGCCCGATCCAGGGCGGCTCGGTGCACCCGTACATCCGGCGCAAGAACGGCCAGGAGCCGGTGACCTACCCGCACCCGCTGATGCGCAACGCGTTGGAGAAGACCCTCGGCGTGCCGCTGTTCCAGGAGCAGTTGATGCAGCTCGCCATCGACCTGGCCGGCTTCGACGCGGCCGGGGCCGACCAGTTGCGCCGGGCGATGGGGGCGAAACGCTCGGCGGAGCGGATGGCCCGGATCGCCGACCGGCTCTACGCCGGCATGGCCGAGCGCGGCATCACCGGCGAGCTGGCCGACGACGTCTACCGCAAGCTCTCCGCCTTCGCCAGCTACGGCTTCCCGGAGAGCCACGCGATGAGCTTCGCCTACCTGGTGTACGCCAGCTCGTGGCTCAAGCGCTACCACCCGGCCCCGTTCCTGGCCGCCCTGCTCAACGCCCAGCCGATGGGCTTCTACTCGCCGCAGACCCTGGTCGAGGACGCCCGCCGGCACGGCGTCGAGGTGCGCCGCCCGGACGTCAACGCCAGCGGCGCGAAGGCCACCCTGGAGTCCACCCCGCAGACCCGGTGGGGGAGCGGACCGGGGGAGCCCCCGCACGCCTGGGGGCTGGGCGGCCCGGCGGTCCGGCTGGGCCTGTCGAGCGTACGTACCCTCGGCGACGGGGTGGCCGAGCGGATCGAGGCCGAACGCGCGCACGGACCGTACCGGGACATGCCGGATCTGGCCCGGCGGGTCGGTCTCACCGCCGCGCACCTGGAGGCCCTGGCCACCGCGGACGCCTTCGCCGGTTTCGGGCTGAGCCGGCGGGAGGCGCTCTGGGCGGCCGGCGCGGCGGCCCAGGAGCGGCCCGACCGGCTGCCCGGCACGGTGACCGGCGTGACCGCGCCCACCCTGCCCGGCATGGACGCGGTGGACCGCCTGGTCGCCGACGTCTGGGCGACCGGCCTCTCCCCGGAGAGCCACCCGGCCCGCTTCCTCCGGGACCGGCTGGACGCGCTCGGCGCGGTGCCGGTCGCCCGGCTCGGCCGGGTCGAACCGGGCCGGCGGATCCGGGTCGGCGGCATCGTCACCCACCGGCAGCGTCCCGCCACGGCTGGCGGGGTGACCTTCCTCAATCTGGAGGACGAGACCGGCATGCTCAATGTGAGCTGCTCACCTGGGCTCTGGCAGTGCTACCGGCGGGTGGCGAAGACGAGCAACGCCCTGGTGGTGCGGGGCATCCTGCACCGGCACGAGGGGGTCACCAGCCTGACCGCCGATCGCCTCGACCCGATCGACGCCCCGGTCACCCCCGCCTCCCGCGACTTCCGCTGACCCAGCACCCCGCCGACTGAGGGCGGAGGACGTGTCGACCGGCACGACAACGGGCATCGGCAAGGAGTCCCCCGTTGAACGTCAAACAGCCCTGGTACTACTACGCGATCCTCCAACACCTCGCCGTCTGTCTCGCGGCGGTAGCCCTCATCGTCGGCGTGTTGCTCACCCTGCCCGAGCCGAGCGAGCCCAAGGCCATCCATTGGCGACCGGCCATGGCTGACGAGCGGCGGGCGTACGAGGTCAAGCAACTGTTCGACCTCATGGAAGCGCAGAGGTTGCAGGGGTAGTCATGCCCAAGATTGATCACAGTATGTGCGACCATCCCCGTACCCAGAAGGCCCGTGCACTGTGCCGTCGAGCAAGGGCCAGGCTGCCTCCCCGGCTAAGCGCAAGGCATCCATTGCCGATGAGGCGGTGTGGGCTGAAGACGGGCCGGTAGTGCTTGAAGACCTCAGCGACCCCGACGTACGCGCCAAGGTCCGGCGCATTGCGGCAGAGCAAGAAGCCCGGCTAGAGGTGCGGTTGCTCGCCGCTGGCCTCCAGATCACGCAGCAGACGGCTTCGCGGGCGATCCGGTGGCCGGAACCTTCGGACGAAGACGAGGCCGTCACCGAGACACCTCGACGCGCCGACAAGAAAGCTACCGATCGGGGTGGAAGGGGTGGACGTCTCAAGGGTGAGCAGAACCACCAGGCCAACTCACCACGCATACACACCCCGGTTTCGTCATTATGGTGCGCCCCATATCGGGCAAATCGAATCATAGTTAAGTTGCCCGGTGAGCGCGAAGCCAGGGCCGTTCAAGTGCCACTAGCCTTTAACCGCTCTGTCTAGGTTGGATCGGGAGACGGAATGACAGGATTATTGGTCCTCTGCCTGGTGCTCTGCGGGGCCGGCCTCTTCGTGCTTACTCTTGTCCAGATTGTCCGCGCTGTTCGGCAGCTACACGAGGACGATGCAGGGCCCTTGCCCTGGGGTGGCCAGGGCAAGCCCGGCGGAGGCGGCTCGCCGCCAGATGGGGGTAGCCCGGCGACTGATGCGCCACCCCCACTTCACCGAGGTGTTCCCGTCGTGGTCGGCGACGTTTGGCGGGCGCCCTTCGGCTTCAGCGACAAGCCCGGCCAGAAGGTAAGACCTTGCCTCATCATGGAAGTCGCGAGCGGCAGTGTTCGCGTCGCGAAAATCACATCAACCAATCTGGATCACCGTTGGCGCTGTGAGCGCATCGTGGTTCCGGGATACAAGAAGACCAGCTGGGTCAATTTCGATGAACAGCGATGGATGCCTATCTCGGACTTGCAGGAGCCGTGTAAGGCGTGACCTCGCGCGCCCTGCTGCTGCCAAGGACGGAGCGGCGGAGTCAAGCCAGATGTGCGCGGGTCCCTCCACCGCGCCTTCCTGCCCGCACCGCAGGCGCTCCTGGCGTTAGAAGTGCTTAGCTGCGCGCTGCGAAAACAGTTCCCGTGCCTTGATAGTGAGAACTATTGCGGCCTGAACTCCGGAGTAAAGCAGCGGTGTGGGCGCGGTGACCCGGTAAGCGCTGACGCCGGACTTAAGCGGGCGCACCATCTTCAGGTCGAACAGGGGAATGATCCGAGCGCATCAAGGTCTTCGTTCTGCCGACCAATACCCAGCTTGCGACCCTCTCGGTCGTCGCTGATGCGTCGGTATTTCGCTGCACGTCAAGGGATCATCCGGGGGCCGTAACGGGGGTGCTCGTTATCATGCAACACGTCTTCACTCCACCCTCAGCCTTGCAGTCACCGAGAGCCGACGGTGTCGGCTCAGGCGGCGACGGCGGCGAGGGCCGCGCCCGCGCTGCCGAGCAGTCCGACCAGGACGATCCGGCGGAACACCGCCGGGGCGATCCGGTCGAACACCAGGTTCCCCAGCCACCAGCCGAGCGGCACGGCGGGCAGCGCCGCCAGGCTCAGCCGCAGCACCTCGGCATCGATCCGGCCGGCCAGGGCGAACCCGGCCAGCGCGATCAGCCCGGCACCGGAGAAGACCGCCGCCAGGGTGGCCCGGAAGGTGCGCGGGTCGTAGCCGAGGGAGTGGAAGGCGGCGACCAGCGGCGGACCGTTCGTGCCGGTGGCGGCGGTGAGCACCCCGACCAGGACGCCGACCGCGCCGATGCCGGCTGCCCCGGTGCGCAGCCGGGCGCTCGACCAGACCAGTGCGACGCAGCCGAGCACGACGACCGCGATCAGCGCGCTGAGCAGCCGTTCCGGGAGGGTCACCAGGACCAGCAGGCCGATCGGCACGCCGACCAGGGCGGCGGCGGTGAGCGCGCCGGTCACCCGCCACCGCACGTATCGGCGGTCCCGGACGGTGGCGACCACGGTCAGCCCGATGTCGGTCAGCGCGGTCACCACCACCGCGGTACGCGGGTCGATGACCGTGGCCAGCAGCGGGACGGTCACCAGGGCGAACCCGAAGCCGCTCACCGACTGGGCGAAGGCGCCGAGCAGCACGATGCCGAAGGCGGCGATCAACAGAAGCACCCGCAGAGCGTGACGCATCGACATACGGCGAGCAACGGGCGCGGCTGGAGAGCAGCTCAGCGGCGAAGAACACACCCGGCGGATGTTTCAGGGCAGACCCGGTGGAGAACATCCCCACCGCTCTTTGTGATCATGCTTAATCAGCAACTTTCGTCTACCACAGGGGGATCAATGATGATTCGCCAGTCGGCACAGGCCGTGGCGAACGCCCGACGGACCCGCCTCGGCGCGGGCTGGGTGCCCAGCCACCACGCCGAACCGCGTGAGTACCCGGTCACCGCCGGCCCGGTCGCCAACGACCGGCGGGCGCAGGTCGTCGACGACGAGATCGGGGCGACGGAGTCCTGCTGACCCACCCGCCCGGGTGGTAGGAGGGGTCCCCTGTTCACGTTTTCTGTCGAACAGGGGACCCCTGCACACACCGTAGGGGCGGCGCAGGGCGGCGCCTGCACGCACCCGACGCGGCGGTGCAGCAGTGGCGGAGGGGGTTCCTGCGTACGCCGTCCGGCGGCACTAGGCTCGACCGGGTGGAGCAGACACGAGGCCGGTTCACCGGGCCGCCGCTGACCCCCCGTACCGCCGTCATCTGGTCGGTGCTCCGGGCCGAGCTGGACCGTCGTGGCGACGAGGAGCTGACCGTGCTCGACGTCGGCGGCGGCACCGGCGGGTTCGCCGTGCCCCTGGCCCAGGCCGGGCACCGGGTGACCGTGGTCGACGCCAGCCCGGACGCGCTCGCCGCGCTGACCCGGCGGGCCGCCGACGCCGGCGCGGGCGACCGGGTGCACGCGGTGCAGGGTGACGGCGACGCGCTCGCCGGCCTGGTCGAGCCGGCCAGCGTCGACCTGGTGCTCTGCCACGCCGTCCTGGAGGTGGTGGACGATCCGGCGCCGGTGGTGGCGTCGCTGGCCGCCGCTTTGCGTCCGGGCGGCGCGGCCAGCGTGCTGGTCGCCGGGCGGGCCGCCGCGGTGCTCGGCCGGGCGATGAACGGCCACCTCACGGCCGCCGCGACCCTCGCCGCCGACCCGTGCGGCAGCACCGGCCCCCGGGACACCCTGCGCCGACGCTACGACGCCGACACCGCCGCCGCGCTCCTGCGCGCCGCCGGGCTCGCCGTCGAGGAGATCCACGGGGTACGCGTCCTCGCCGACCTGCTCCCGGCGGCGGTCGCGGACGGTCAGCCGGCCGCCCTGCTGGAACTGGAACGGGCCCTGGCGGCGCAGCCGCCCTACCGGGACCTCGCCGCCCAGCTGCACCTCTTCGCCCGCCGGCCGGCCACCCCGCCCGACCGACCCGTCCGGCCCCGGGCATGACCGGAGCGCAGAGTCCGGACGTGACCGGACCGCTGGACCCGGTGGTTCCCCGCTACGGTGCCGGCAGCCTCGCCGACGTGCTGCCCAGCGCGTTGGCCGTGCTCGGTGTGCCCGGCAGCCCCGACCCGCTGGGCCTCACCGCCGACCTCGACGGGATCCGCCGGGTGGCCGTGCTGCTCGTCGACGGGCTCGGCTGGTACCAGATCCCCACCGCGCGCCCGTACGCCCCGACCCTGTTCGGGTTCTACTCCCTGCTCGGCCGGCGGCTCACCGCCGGCTTCCCGTCGACCACCCCGGTCAGCCTGGTGAGCCTGGGCACCGGGGCGGCGCCCGGCGCGCACGGGGTGCTCGGCTTCCGGGTCCGGCTGCCGGAGACCGACCGGCTGCTCAGCCACATCGAGTGGGGCCGGGAGCCGGAGCCACGGCACTGGCAGCCGGTCCCCACCCAGCTCGAACGGGCCCGCGCGGCCGGGGTGGCCGTGACCGTCGTCAGCCGCCCCGAGTACGACGGCAGCGGCCTGACCGTGGCCGCGAACCGGGGCGGCGACTACCGGGGCGCGGCCGGCGCGGACGCGGTCGCCACCGAGATGCTGGCCGCGCTCACCGCCGGGGACGGGCCCACCCTGGTCTCCGGCTACCACCCCGACCTGGACCGGCAGGGCCACCTGCACGGGGTGGACTCGCCGCCCTGGCGGATCGCCGCCGCCGAGGTCGACCGGCTGCTGGCCCGCCTGGTCGACGGTCTGCCCGGCGACGCCGCCCTGCTGGTCACTGCCGACCACGGGCAGCTGAACGTACCCGAGGACCGTCGCGTCGACCTGGACGCCGATCCCCGGCTGCTGGCCGGGGTGCGGGTGGTGGCCGGCGAGCCGAGGGTCCGCTACCTGCACGTGGCGCCCGGCGCGGTCCCCGACGTGGTGGACACCTGGTCGGCGGTGCTCGGCGACGCGGCCCGGGTGCTGACCCGCGACGCGGCGGTGGCGACCGGCTGGTTCGGGCCGGTGCCGGAGTCCCACCTCCAGCGGATCGGCGACGTGGTGGCGGTCTGCCGGGACACCTGGGCGATCGTGGCCACCCGCTCGGAGCACCCGATGGAGTCGCGGCTGGTCGGCTACCACGGCTCGGACACCGCCACCGAGATGACCATCCCGTTGCTGGTGGTCCGCGGCTGAGGCGTCGTACCCGCCGGTTAACCTGCGGGGATGGGGCGTAGCCAGTCGTTGCCGCGCGGCGGTGATCCGCGTTTCGGCCCGGACGCCGACGACACCGACTGCCCGATCCTGCACGTCGACATGGACGCCTTCTTCGCCTCGGTGGAGGTCCGCCGCCGTCCCGAGCTGCGCGGTCGGCCGGTGGTGGTCGGCGGCGTCGGTCCGCGCGGGGTGGTCAGCTCCGCCAGCTACCCCGCCCGGCGGTACGGCGTCCGCAGCGCCATGCCCACCGCGCGGGCCCGGTCCCTCTGCCCGAACGCGGTCTTCCTCCCGCCGGACTTCCCGGCCTACTCGGCGGCCTCCCGGGCGGTGATGCGGATCTTCCGGGACGTCACCCCGCTGGTCGAGCCGCTCTCCCTGGACGAGGCGTTCCTCGACGTGGCCGGCGCGCGACGCCTCTTCGGCCGTCCCGCCGAGATCGCCCGGCTGATCCGCGCCCGGGTCGTCGATGAGCAGGGGCTCACCTGCTCGGTGGGGGTGGCGCCGACGAAGTTCGTGGCCAAGCTGGGCTCCACCCGGGCCAAGCCGGACGGGATGCTCGTCGTCCCCGCCGCCCGGGTGCTGGAGTTCCTCCACCCGCTGCCGGTGGACGCGCTGTGGGGCGTCGGCGAGCGCTCCGCCGCGACCCTGCGCCGGCTCGGCCTGGCCACCATCGGCGACCTCGCCGAGGCTCCGGCGGGCATGCTGCGCCGGGCGGTGGGGGAGGCCGCCGCGGCGCACCTGCGCGAGCTGGCGCACGGGCGGGACCCGCGCCGGGTCAGCCCCGAGCAGGTGGAGAAGTCGATCGGCGCGGAGACCACCTTCGACACCGACGTCGACGATCCCCGGCAGATCCGCCGGGCCCTGCTCGCCCTCGCCGAGAAGGCGGGTGCCCGGCTGCGCCGGGCCGGTCAGGTGGGGCGGACGGTGTCCCTCAAGGTCCGGCTGGCCGATTTCACCCTGGTGAGCCGGTCCCGCACCCTGGGCGCGCCGACCGACGTCACCCGGGAGATCTTCGACACGGTCTGGGCGTTGTATGCCGCTCTCGACCCGGCGCAACCGGTCCGGTTGGTGGGCGTACGGATCGAGGGGCTCAGTGCCGTCGAGGCCACTCCGCAACAACTCGCCCTGGGTGCGCCCGAACACGGGTGGCGTGAGGCGGAAGCGGCGGCGGACGCCGCCGCTGCCCGTTTCGGGCGGTCCGTCATAGGTCCGGCCAGTCTTCTGGAGACCCGTGATCGGCGCCGACGGGAAAATCCGTCCCACCCATAGGTCGTCCCGCTTTCCGACGCGCGAGGGCCCTCGTAGACTTGCGGGTAAGCAGCCGGTTGGCTGCCACGGTCTGTCGGTCCGAACGGGCCGACCAACGTGACCGGGGAGGAGTGCCGTGCCGCTCTCGGAGCACGAGCAGCGGCTGTTCGAGCAGATCGAGCGGTCGCTTGCCGAGGACCCCAAATTCGCCTCGGCCGTGCGCGCCAGCGACCCGCGTTTCCATACGCGGCGTCGTCTGCTCGTCGCTGCCGGCGTGATCATCGCTGGCCTGGCCCTCGTGGTCTACGGCGCGGTGATCAAGACCCCGCCGCTCGCGGTGGCGGGTTTCGTCGTGATGCTGGCGTCAGCGGCGTTCGCGGTGCAGTCGCATCGCCGGGCGCAGTCGCCCGACCTGCACGTGGTCGGCGGCACCACCAGTCGACGGCGTCCCCGGGCGGGGCGCACCGGCCGCCGGTCGTCGCTCCTCGACCGGCTCGAGGACCGGTGGCGGCAGCGCCCGGAGGGGCACCGCTGACCATCGGCTGACGGGGTGGGGCCAGCGGCGTCCCGCCCCACGTCGTATCACCGTGCCCAGAGTCGCCGGCAGCACCCTGCCGGGGACCCCTGGGCTCCTCGTCGGTGCCGCTTCCGCATCTGGGCGGCTCTCCTGAAACGAGGCGGGGGCGTATCGCCCGACGCCCGGTCGGCCAGTGATGGGCCGACCGGGCGTCGCTTGCCGTAGCCCGGGTCAGCGGGCCGGTCGGCCCGCCAGGAGCCGTCGGGGGTTCCACCGCAGCAGTCGGGTCCGGACCCGACCGGTCGCCGCCACCAGCCGGGACGAGGTGTCGGTGACGGTCGTGCGCCAGCGCAGCAGCACCGACGGCGGCAGGGTCGCCGCGACGAACCGGGTACGCCGGTCGGCCCGTGCGCCGAGCGCGTGCCGGACCGTCCCGAGCGCCGGGTGCAGCTCGCCGCCCACCATCGGGTCCCGCGCGTAGCGGGCCCGTTCCTCGGCCCGCCCGAGGAGGCGGACCGCCGTGGCGGCCGGCTCGTCCGCGGTGAGGGTCTCCCGAACCAGCCGGTCGGCGGTGGCCCGGGGGGTCTCCGTCCGGTCCACCCGGACCCGGTAGTCGACCAGGGTGTCGAGCAACTCGTCCCAGGCGGCGTGCGCCCGGGCGCGGGCGCTGTCGGCGTCCGCTCCGATCACCACCGGACGACCGGTCCCGCCGGCCGACCCACCGGCCGCGTCGACCGCCGTGGCGACCGGCGCGGCGGCCGGGGCGGTTCCGCGTCGGCGACGCAGCGTCATCCGGCGCAACGCCGGCACGGCCAGCAGCACCAGCAGCGCCAGGGCGGCGGCCACCCACCACGGCCAGACCGGCGCCTGTTCCGTCGGGGTGCCCGTGGTCGGGACCAGCCCCTCCTCGATGTTCCGGTCGGCCTGGTCCGGCCCGGTCGGCCCGGCCGACGGGTCGGTCTCGCCCGGCGCAACCGGGGCACCGGCCGACGGGGTGACCGGGTCGGGCGCGTCAGTGTCCGGGGCCCAGTCCGAGCGGGCGTTGCCCGGCACCCCGTACGCCGGGGTGGCGTCGAACGGCACCCAGCCGATGCCGCCGAAGTAGACCTCGGTCCAGGCGTGCAGGTTCCGGTTGGTCAGGACGTAGGTGTCCCCGTCCCGGCTGGTGCCGTTGGTGAACCCGAACGCCACCCGGGCCGGGATGCCGGCCGCCCGGACCAGCCAGGCCATCGCGGCGGCGTACTGCTGGCAGAAGCCGGCCTTGTTGTTGAGGAAGTCGACGATGTCCCGGCCGCTGGTGCCCCCCTCGGTGCTCAGCGAGTAGCGGAACCCGTTGCGGGCGGAGAAGTGGTCGTAGATCGACCGGACCCGGTCGTAGTCCGTGTCCCGCCCGGTGACCAGCTCCTCGACCAGGGCGTCCACCTCGGGTGCCGGCGGCGTGTCGGTGAACCGCTGCACCATCGGGTCCGACGCGGACAACGACGGGGACTGGCGCAGCAGCTCCGGTGTGTAGAGGGAGCGGACGTAGTCGAACTCGTACCGCTTACCGCGGGAGTTCTCCCGGTTGGAGAAGACGATCTGGAGGTTCGGGTCGTACAGCCAGTTGCCGTTGAGGCCCTCGGCGCGGACCGGTTCGGCGTACACCGGCATCAACGGCATGTTCAGGTCACGGGTGGTCTCGACGGTGGCCCGGTACCGCTCCTGCTGGACCTGGGGCGTCACCCCCTCCGCGGGGTCGGGCAGGTTGCGGGTGACCGCCCGGCCGGACGGGTTACGCACCCGGAAACCGTCCGGCCGCAGGTCGTCGGCGACCCCGAAGCGTAGGTAGAACGGGTTGGGCTCGGTGGTGGTGACCTTGACCAGGTCGGCCACCTCGGACTGGTTGAGCTCGCCGCTGAGCGCGGCGAACAGGTCCACCCGGCCAGGACTGCCCCCGACCCCGGCCCGCCCGTTGCCGTCGCCGTTGCCCGACTGGAGACTGTCCAGCAGTCCACCGGTCATCCCGGGCACCGCCAGCGGCGCGAGCACCGCGAGCACCACCCCGACCACGGCCAGCCGACGCCCGGCGCTGGCCAGCGGGGATGCCTCCCAGACGTCGACGTCCCGGCCGTCACCGGTGAACCGACGGCCGAACCGACGCACCCGGTCGATGTTGTCGCTGACCAGCAGCCAGAGGTAGCCGGCCGCACCGATCACGAAGGGCACCGGCGGGACGCTCTCGACGTAGACCGCGACCGGCACCGAGTAGATGGCGAGCATGGGCAGGCCGGCCAGCGCGGGCCGGCGCAGACCCACGGCGAGCAGGTCGACCACCACGGCCACCCCGCCCACCCCGAGCACGGTGATGAAGAGCAGCGGGTCGGTGTCCGGCACCTTCACCCCGTACGAGCGCATGTCCTGCACCGAGCCGCCGACCAGCTCGCCGAAGTGGGCGATGGTGCCCGGCGTGGGCAGCACGGCGGCCAGCTCGCTGCCGCTGGGGAACATCCAGGTCAGGGCGATCAGCAGCCCGGCGGACATGCCGAGCGCCTGACCCCACAGTGGTGCCCGGACCAGCCGCAGCAGCGCGGCGACCCCGGCGACCACCGCCACCGCGATGGCCGACTGCACCAGCCACGTCCAGCGTTGGAAGATCGCCGACAGCGGCGCGGCGGCGAGTAGCGTCGCGGCTGCCGCCACCAGGCCGAGCCCACGGTTCGCGATCACTCGTCCCCCCTCACTTCACGCCACCGGCCACGGTCTCGGCCAGCGCGGCGCGCATCGCGAACCCCTGCGAGCCGCGGGCCGCCTGCGGCCAGAGCGCCGGAAGCTGGCTGCCGTGTTCCACCCCGATCACCCGCCACCCGCTCTGCAACAGGGCGAGCGCGGCGGCACCGTGGGCCTGCTGCGCGTCCGCGCGGGCCCGCTCCGGCAGGTTGAGCCAACCGGCGCTGTCCAGCAGGAAGGCCACGCAGGTGGCGCCGTTGCCGCGCAACGCGGCCAGCAACTGCGCCTCGGCGGTGCTGAGCGAGCCGAGCAGCGCGATGATCAGCCCGCCGTCGGCGCGCTGGCGGACCCGCTCCACCAGGGTGGTGAGCTCGCCCCGCTGCTCCAGCCGGACCTCGGCGAGATGGTCGAGGAGCACGCCGTCACCGGCGGCCTCGGCCGCGTCGACGTCGGCGCCGGAGCCGGTCACCAGGCGCAGCTTGTAGCCGGCCTGGCGCAGGTGCACGGTGATGCTCGCGGCGGCCGACACGGCCCACTCGAAGCTCGCCGTCGGCCCCTCGCCCCGGTGCCCGTACGCGCGGGTGTCCAGCACCACCGTCGCCCGGCTCTCCCACGGCTGCTCCTCGCGCCGCACCATCAGCTCCCCGGTGCGCGCGGTCGACTTCCAGTGCACCCGGCGCAGGTCGTCGCCCATCCGGTACTCGCGGGTCGCCGCGTCGTCCTCGCCGTGCACCGCCACCGAACGGGCCCGGCTGTCGCCGCTGCCGGCGTACTCACCGGGGAGCCGGATCGACGGCAGCGGCGTGACCTGCGGGATCACCGTGAGCCGGTCGGTGCTGGGGAAGGCCCGGCTCAGCTCGCAGAGGCCGAACGGGTCGGTCATCCGCACCCCGAGCGGCCCCACCGCGTACCGGCCGCGCACGTCGGCGCGGACGGTGTACGCGACCGAACTGGCCTGGAACGCGCCGAGCCGCTCCAGCACCACCCGGGGACGGCTGCCCAGCGCGTACGGCAGCCGGTCCTCCAGCAGCAGCGTGCCGGTGGGCAGGCGGGACATGTTCTGCAACCGCAGCACCACCCGGGAGCTGGCCCCGACCGGTGCCCGGTGCGGGTCCAGCGACCGGACGCAGGCGAGCTTGTAGCGGCTGCGCCCGACGTACGCGGCGGCGAGCAGCGGCAGCACGGCCAGCAGCACCGCGACCCGGAGCAGGTCCCGCTCCCCGAGCAGCAGCGCCGAGATCGCGGCGGCCACGGCGGCGGCCAGGAAGGACCGGCCACGGGTGGTGAGCCCGCGCAGCCCGTCTCGCACGGTCACCGCCTCCGCGGCTCGTACGCGGAGCGACCGTTCCCGCCGGCCGGCCGGGTGTCGTACGAGGAGCGTTTGCGGTCCTGCGGCACGTTGAGCCGGTGCACCAGGTCGGAGACGATCGCGTCGGTGGTGCGCCGGGCGAGCTGCGCCTCGGCGGTCGGGATGATCCGGTGCGCCAGCACCGGCACCGCCAGAGCCTGGAGGTCGTCGGGGAGGACGTAGTCGCGCCCCTCCAACGCGGCGACCGCGCGGGCGGTGCGCAGCAGTTGCAGGGTCGCCCGGGGGGACGCGCCGAGCCGCAGCTCGGGGGCCTCCCGGGTAGCGGTGACCAGGTCGATGGCGTACTGCTTGACCGCGTCCGCGACGTGCACCTCGCGGACCGTGGCGATGAGCTGCCGCACGGTCGCCGCGTCGGAGACCGCCCGCAGGTCGTGCAGCGGGTCGACCGCGCCGTGTCCGTCGAGCATGGCCAGCTCGGCCTCCGGGCCGGGGTAGCCCATGGCGATCCGCGCGGTGAACCGGTCGCGCTGCGCCTCGGGGAGCGGGTACGTCCCCTCCATCTCGATCGGGTTCTGCGTCGCGATCACCATGAACGGCGTCTGGAGCTGGTAGGTGACGCCATCGACGGTGACCTGCCGCTCCTCCATGCACTCCAGCAGCGCCGACTGGGTCTTCGGCGAGGCCCGGTTGATCTCGTCGCCGACGACCAGGTTGGCGAAGACGGCACCCGGACGGAACTCGAAGTCGTGGGTCTCCTGGTTGTAGACGCTCACCCCGGTGACGTCGCTGGGGAGCAGGTCGGGGGTGAACTGGATACGTCGTACCGAGCAGTCGATGGAACGGGCCAACGCCTTGGCGAGCTTGGTCTTGCCGACCCCGGGGACGTCCTCGATCAGCAGGTGCCCCTCGGCCAGCAGCACCGCGAGCGCGAGCCGCACGGTGGCTGTCTTACCCTCGATGACCTGCTCGATGTTGGCGACGATGGCTTCACTGGCGGCGCGGAACTCGTCGTGCGGCAGGACGCCGCCCACCTCGTCCCAGGTCTGTTGTGTCAACGGGCCTCCCTCTCGTCGCCTGGACGGCAGCTCTGTATAGAGCACCTGGACCCGCCGTGGGGTTCGCGCGTCGAGCCTCTGATGCCGCAGGAATCACTGATATCTCAGGCTAACCATGTTTCCCGCCCACGCCGAACGCCGCAGGTAGACGGTCGGTTACGTACCGAATAACCGTCCGACGGGGGATCTGCCTGGTTGCCGGACGAACCGCCCGCCCGCGCGGGCATGCCGCCGTCCCGCCCGCGTCCCGCCCGGTGGAAGCCCCCGACACGCTCCGGCCGCCAGGCGGTACACTCCCGGTCATGGCCGGTTTCGTGCTGCTCCTTACCGGGCCGTGCTGATGCGCTGAACGCGCGACGGCACGGCTGCCCCTCCTGCGCGAGGGGCTTTTTTGTGCCCACGGGCCGACCACCGCGAACACCGACCCGGCGCCCGTCCCCGCGACGGAGCGTCACCAGGACGGCGTCCCCACCGGACGCCGACGAGGACGGCGTCCCCACCGGGGCGTCACCAGCACGGCCGAGGCGTCGGCCCCGGCGGCCACGAGCGAAGCGAGGACACGCGATGACTGAGGCAGCCGCGAGCGACATCCCCCCGTTCCGGTACACCGCAGCGCTGGCCGGTGAGATCGAGCGGCGCTGGCAGGACACCTGGGAGCGGGAGGGGACGTTCCGCGCCCCGAACCCGACCGGCCCGCTGGCCGACCCCGGGCACCCCCGGGCCGGCGCGGAGAAGCTCTACGTGCTGGACATGTTCCCCTACCCGTCCGGCGCGGGCCTGCACGTCGGCCACCCGCTGGGCTACATCGGGACCGACTGCTACGCCCGCTACCAGCGGATGGCCGGGCGCAACGTGCTGCACGCGATGGGCTTCGACGCGTTCGGCCTGCCCGCCGAGCAGTACGCGGTGCAGACCGGCACCCACCCGCGTACCACCACCGAGGCGAACATCGAGCGGTACAAGGCGCAACTGCGCCGGCTGGGCCTGGCTCACGACGACCGGCGCTCGGTGGCCACCATCGACACCGGGTTCTACCGCTGGACCCAGTGGATCTTCCTGCAGGTCTTCAACTCCTGGTACGACACCGAGGCGCGCAGGGCCCGCCCGGTCGCCGACCTGGTCGCCGAGTTCGCCGCCGGCACCCGGCCCACCCCGGACGGCCGCCCCTGGGCGGAACTGACCGCCGTCGAACAGCGCCGCATCGTCGACGACCACCGCCTGGCGTACGTCTCGGAGGCCCCGGTCAACTGGTGCCCGGGGCTGGGCACCGTGCTGGCCAACGAGGAGGTCACCGCCGACGGGCGCTCGGAGCGGGGCAACTTCCCGGTCTTCAAGCGCAACCTGAAGCAGTGGATGATGCGGATCACCGCGTACGCCGACCGGCTGGTCGACGACCTGGACGCGCTGGACTGGCCGGAGCCGATCAAGCTGATGCAGCGCAACTGGATCGGCCGCTCCACCGGCGCGCACATCGACTTCCCGACCCCGGCCGCCCCGGTGCGGGTCTTCACGACCCGTCCGGACACCGTCTTCGGGGCCACCTACATGGTGCTGGCCCCCGAGCACGAGCTGGTCGACGCGCTGGTGCCGGCGGCCTGGCCGGCGGGGACGAAGGAGGTCTGGACCGGCGGGCACGCCAGCCCGCGTGCGGCGGTCGAGGCGTACCGGAAGGCGGCGGCGGCCCGGACCGACGTGGAGCGGCAGGCCGAGACGAAGGAGAAGACCGGCGTCTTCGTCGGCGCGTACGCCACCAACCCGGTCACCGGCGGGCGGATCCCGGTCTTCATCGCCGACTACGTGCTGGCCGGCTACGGCACCGGCGCGATCATGGCGGTGCCGGCGCAGGACGAGCGGGACTGGGACTTCGCCGAGGCCTTCGACCTGCCGATCGTCCGGACCGTGCAGCCGCCGGAGGGCTTCGACGGCAAGGCGTACACCGGGGACGGGCCGGCGGTCAACAGCGCCGCGCCCGACCGCGGCCTGGACCTGGACGGCCTGGGGGTCGCCGAGGCCAAGGCCCGGATCGTCGAGTGGCTGGAGGCGAACGGGCACGGCACCGGCGCGGTCACCTACCGGCTGCGCGACTGGCTGTTCAGCCGGCAGCGCTACTGGGGCGAGCCCTTCCCGATCGTCTACGACTCCACCGGCGCCGCCGTCGCGCTGCCCGAGTCGATGCTGCCGGTCGAGCTGCCCGAGGTGGACGACTTCTCCCCGAAGACGTTCGCGCCGGACGACGCCGCCTCGAACCCGGAGACCCCGCTGTCGCGCCGCCGCGACTGGGTCGAGGTCGAGCTGGACCTGGGTGACGGTCCCCAGCGGTACACCCGGGAGACCAACGTGATGCCGCAGTGGGCCGGCTCCTGCTGGTACGAGCTGCGCTACGTGGACCCGACCAACACCGAACGGTTCGTCGACGCGGAGAACGAGCGGTACTGGACGGGCCCGCGTGGCGAGGGCGACTGCGGCGGCACCGACCTGTACGTGGGCGGTCAGGAGCACGCCGTGCTGCACCTGCTGTACGCCCGCTTCTGGCACAAGGTGCTGTACGACCTGGGCCACGTCTCGTCCTTCGAGCCGTTCCGCAAGCTGTTCAACCAGGGCATGATCCAGGCGTACGCCTTCACCGACGACCGGGGCGTGTACGTCCCCGCCGAGGAGGTCGTCGAGGTCGACGGCCGGTTCTTCCACGGCGAGGCGGAGGTGCGCCGGGAGTACGGCAAGATGGGCAAGTCGCTGAAGAACGTGGTCACCCCGGACGACATGTGCGCGGCGTACGGCGCGGACACCTTCCGGGTGTACGAGATGTCGATGGGTCCGCTGGAGGTGTCCCGGCCCTGGGAGACCCGGGCGGTGGTCGGCTCGTACCGGTTCCTGCAGCGGGTCTGGCGGACGGTGGTCGACGAGTCCACCGGTGCGCTGCGGGTCACCGACGACCCGGCCGACGAGGCCACCCGCCGGCTGCTGCACAAGGTGATCGACGGGGTCCGCGCCGACATGGAGGGGATCCGGTTCAACACCGCGATCGCCAAGCTGATCGAGCTGACCAACGGGCTGACCCGGCTGACCGCCACGCCGCGCGAGGTGGCCGAGCCGCTGCTGCTGATGCTGGCTCCGTTCGCCCCGCACGTCGCCGAGGAGCTGTGGCAGCGGCTGGGCCACACCGGTTCGCTGGCGTACGTGGACTTCCCGACCGCCGACCCGGCCCTGCTGGTGGCCGAGACGGTCACCTACCCGGTGCAGATCAACGGCAAGGTCCGGGGCCGCGTCGAGGTGCCCGCCGACGCCTCGGAGGATGCGGTCCGGGCGGCGGCCCTGGAGGCGGTGGCCGCCTCGCTGGCCGGCAAGGAGCCCCGCAAGGTCATCGTGGTCAAGGGGCGCATGGTGAGCGTGGTCGCCTGACCCGGGTCCGGGAAGGGGACGGCCGGTCCGCCGGTGCCGGCCCCTTCCCGTCCGCGTGGGCGACGGCAGCGGATCGGACGGTGCCGGGCCCGGCGCGCCCGGCCGGCGTTTGACCGCCGGGGCCGGGGGAAGACCCTGCGCCCAGGGCAGCTTCCCGAGGAGCGACGATGGCGGACGCAGGACGGGCCAGGAAGGCAACCGGGGCATCCAAGGCCCCGATGAAACGGGCGACGGCGGCGAAGAAGGTGGCCACGGCCACGAAGCGCGCCGCCGGGGCGACCGCGGCCAAGTCTCCGGGTGGGAAGCCGACGCCGACGACCGCCCGCGTCGCCCGGAAGAAGGCCACCTCCGCCACGGCGGCGCCCACCCGCGGCCAGAAGGCACCGGCCACGATCGCGCCAGCGAAGAAGACGCCCCGGAAGGCGGCGGTGAAGAAGGCGGCGGCGAAGAAGACCGCCCCCGCCTCCACGACCGCGAGGACGCCGGCCCGCAGGGCCACGACCATGGAGTCGTTCGGCAGCCGGCGGTCGCCCCGCGCGAGTAGCCGCTGAACCGACCGGCGTGGCCGGCGCGGCGGCCCGCCGTGGGGCGGGCACCGCGACCGGGCCACGGCTACCCGTCGACGTCGACGTCGGTCGACAGGCCGAGCCCGGCGAGCGCCGCCGAGACGAGTTCGTGCGGGGTCAGCGACACGTCGAGCACCAGCACCGACTCGTCCGGATGGTGCCGTTCCAGGGTGGCCAGTTGGGACTCCAGCAGGCTCGTCGGCATGAAGTGCCCGGCCCGCCGGGACATCCGCTCCCGGATCACCTCGGCCGACCCGTCGAGGTGGACGAACTCGACGTTCGGCGGCCCCTGCCGGAGCACGTCGCGATAGGACCGCCTCAGCGCCGAGCAGGCCAGCACGGTCGACACGCCGGCGGCGGCGCGGTCGGCCATCCACCCGGCCAGGTCGCGCAGCCAGGGCAGGCGTGCCGCGTCGTCGAGCGGCACGCCGGCCCGCATCTGGGCCACGTTGGACGGCAGGTGGAAGTCGTCGGCCTCGGCGAAGGCGAAACCGGCCCGGGCGGCGATGCCCCGGGCCACGGTCGTCTTGCCGGCCCCGGACACCCCCATCACGACCACGTGCCGGGTCGGGGGCGGGCCGCCCGGACCGTCACCAGTCATGGACCGTCCCGTCCTTGAGGCGGTTGAACGGCAGGTAGGCCGGCACGTACGGGAACTTCGCGGCGGTGGCCTCGTCGAGCTCCACCCCGATTCCGGGCTGTTCACCCGGGTGCAGGTAGCCGTCGGTGAAGGTGAACGACTGCCGGAACACCTCGTTGGTGAGCGGCCCGTGCTGCATGTACTCCTGGATGCCGAAGTTGTGGATGGCGAGGTCCAGGTGCAGCGCGGCGGCCATGCCGACCGGCGAGATGTCGGTCGGACCGTGGATACCGGACTTGATCTGGTACTGGGCGGCGAAGTCGAGCAGCTTGCGCATGGCCGTGATGCCGCCGGTGTGGGTGACGGCGGACCGGACGTAGTCGATCAGCTGCTCGCGGATGAGGGTCTGGTAGTCCCACACGGTGTTGAAGACCTCGCCGATGGCGAGTGGTGTGGTGGTGTGCTGCCGGACCAGCCGCAGCGCCTCCTGGTTCTCCGCCGGGGTGCAGTCCTCCAACCAGAACAGGTCGTACGGTTCGAGGGCCTTGCCCAGTTTCGCGGCCTGGATCGGGGTCATCCGGTGGTGACCGTCGTGCAGCAGCGGCAGTTCCGGACCGAACTCGTTGCGGACCGCCTCGAACACACCGGGCAGGTGGCGCATGTACGAGCGGGTGTCCCAGTCCTCCTCGGCGGGCAGCGGGGTGCGTTGGGCCGGTTCGTAGTCGTACCGCGTGCCACCGGTGCTGGGCTGCGAGGCGACCCCGTACACGGCGTTGATGCCGGGCACCGAGGTCTGGACGCGGATCGACCGGAAGCCGAGTTCGAGGTGCCGACGGATCGAGTCGAACAGCTCCGGCAGGTCCCGGCCGGAGGCGTGCCCGTAGGCCATGATGCCGGTCCGGGACGCCCCGCCCAGCAGTTGGTACAGCGGCATGCCGGCGGCCTTGGCCTTGATGTCCCACAGGGCGACGTCCACCGCGGCGATGGCGGCCATGGTGACCGGCCCGCGCCGCCAGTAGGCCGAGCGGTACAGGAACTGCCAGGTGTCCTCGATGCGGTGCGGGTCGCGGCCGATCAGCAGCGGGGCGACGTGGTCCTTGAGGTACGAGGCGACGGAGAGTTCCCGTCCGTTGAGGGTGCCGTCGCCCAGACCGGTGACGCCGTCGTCGGTGGTGATCTTCAGGGTGACGAAGTTGCGGTCGGGGCTGGAGACGATGACGTCAGCTGCGACGATCTTCACGGGATGCCTTTCTTCCTTGAGGGGTGGTCGGGCGGCTAACGGATGACGCTTCCCGCCTCGTGGCCGTCCAGGAGGGACAGTTCGGCGCGACGCGGCAGCCCCTCCCAGTCGCCCGGACCGGAGACCGCGAAGGCGCCGAGGGTGGCCGCGCGGCGCAGGCGACCGGGCAGGTCGAGCCCGTCGAACCAGCCGGACAGGTAACCGGCGGTGAACGCGTCCCCGGCGCCGACGGTGTCGACGGCGGTCACGGTCAGCGCTCCGGCGTGCCGGACGCCGTCCGGGGTGTGCGCGCGGGCGCCGTCGGCGCCCAGCTTGACCAGCACCGTGTGCACGCCCCGCCGGAACAGGTCCGCCACGACGGTGGACTCGTCGGCCCCCGGCTCACCGAGGAGGTCCAGCTCGTCGGCGGAGGCGACGACGATGGAGACGTGGCCCGCCAGCGGGGTGAGCACCTCACGGGCGGTGTCGCGGGACCAGAGCCGGGCGCGGTAGTTGACGTCGAGGCACACCGGGATTCCCGAGTTCGCGGCGGTCTCGGCCGCCCACCGGGTCGCCGCGCGGGCGGTGTCGGAGAGCGCCGGGGTGATTCCGGTCAGATGCAACAGCCGCGCTCCGGCGGCCAGTGGCGCCCGCAGGTCGTCGACGCGCAGCGCGGACCCGGCCGATCCGGCCCGGTGGTACTGCGCCCGGATCAGGTCGGCGGTGCGCCGCTCCAGCACCATCAGACCGGTCGGCCGGTCGGGGTCGCGGGTCACCCCGTCGACACCGACGCCCTCGGCGCGCAACTGCCGCAGCACGTACTCGCCGAACTCGTCGGTGCCGACCCGGCCGACCCAGGCGGTCCGGTGGCCCAGCCGGGCCACCCCCACCGCCACGTTGGACTCCGCGCCGGCCAGGTGTGTGGTCAGCGATCCCCCGACGGCGAGCGGTCCGGTCGAGCGCAGTGAGACCAGGGCCTCGCCGAGGGTGAGCAGATCCGGCGCGCTCATGCTCCGGCCGATTCCCGGACGGTGGCGAGGTAGGTGCGCGCCCGCATCCGCAGGGCGGCCAGGTCACCGCCGGACGCGGCGTCGCCGACCAGCGGCCCGCCGACGCCGACCGCGATCGCGCCGGCCCCGAGGTAGCCGGGCACGTCGGCCAGGCCGACGCCGCCGACCGCGACGAACGGGATGTCCGGGAACGGGTCGCGCACCGCCCGGAGGTACGCCGGCCCGCCGACCGACGCCGGGAACAGCTTGACCGCCGATGCCCCCATCCGCATCGCGGTGTACGCCTCGGTCGGGGTGAGCGCCCCGGCGGCGACCGGGAGGCCCCGGCGCGCCGCCTCGGCGATCGACTCGACCACGGCCGGCGTCACCACGAACTGCGCTCCCGCGTCGGCCACGTCGGCCACGTCGGCGGCGGTGAGCACCGTGCCCGCGCCGACCAGAGCCCCGGCGGGGGCGACCGCGCGTAGCGCCGCGACGGCCCGGACCGCGTCCGGTGTGGTGAGGGCGACCTCGACGAGGCGTACGCCCTCCTCCAGCAGGGCGGTGCCGGCGGCGATCGCACCGGCGGTGTCGGTGCCCCGGATCACCGCGAGGAGACGGGCGGCGGCGAGTTCGGCGCCGAGATTGACGGTCATCTGATCACCATTCCGCGTAGGAGCCGTCGACGTGCCGCCACGTGGGGCTGCGCCAGGCGTGCCCACGCTTGTCGGCCGTCCGTACGGCGTGTTCGTCGATCTCGATGCCGAGGCCGGGCCCGGTGAGCCGCTCGACGTACCCGTCGACGAACGTCAGCGGAGTCTTGTCGAGGCAGTAGTCGAGCACCTCGGCGCCGAGGTTGTAGTGGATGCCGATGCTCTGTTCCTGGATCAGGTAGTTCGGCGTGGCGAAGCCGACCTGCAGGCAGGCGGCGAGCGCGATCGGCCCGAGCGGGCAGTGCGGAGCGAGCTGTACGTCGTACACCTCGGCCAACGCCGCGATCTTGCGTACCTCGGTGATGCCACCGGCGTGCGAGAGGTCCGGCTGGGCGACCGCGATGCCGGCCTGGAGCACGGGGAGGAACTCCTGCCGGTTGTAGAGCCGCTCACCCGTCGACACCGGCGTGGTGGTGGACCGGACGAACTCGCCGATGAGGTGCGAGTTCTCCGGCACCACCGGTTCCTCCAGGAAGAACGGCCGGTACGGTTCGAGCAGCGGGGCGACCCGGCGGGCGGTGGCGAGGGTGAACCGGCCGTGGAAGTCGAC
Source organism: Micromonospora sp. NPDC050187 (assembly GCF_044459745.1). NCBI lineage: Bacteria > Bacillati > Actinomycetota > Actinomycetes > Micromonosporales > Micromonosporaceae > Micromonospora > Micromonospora sp. NPDC050187. The sequence continues at coordinate 241,811 of NZ_JBITJH010000009.1, read as the reverse complement.
CGCTACGTCCCGCTCGTCGCCGAGCACCTCGCGGGCGGCGGCCACCCGCTGGACCACCCCGTCGAGTTCGGCGACCGAGGCGACCGCGCTCATCCGGCCGGACGCGTTCATCTTCACCGCGGTCAGACCCGTCTCGATCGCGGCGCTGATCTGGTCGCGGACCTCGTTCGGCTCGTCGCCGCCGACCCAGCCGTAGACCCGGATCCGGTCCCGGACCGGACCGCCGAGCAACTGGTGCACCGGTGCCCCGTACCGCTTGCCGGCGATGTCCCACAGCGCCTGGTCGAGCCCGGCCACGGCGCTGGCCAGGATCGGCCCGCCCCGGTAGAACGAGCCCTTGGTCATGACCTGCCAGTGGTCCTCGATGCGCAGCGCGTCCCGGCCGACCAGCAGTTCGCTGAGCTGCTCGACGGCGGTGCGCACGGTCTCGGACCGGCCCTCGCAGGTCGCCTCGCCCCAGCCGACGATGCCGGAGGAGGTCTCGACCCGCACGAACAGCCACCGCGGCGCGACCAGGAAGGTCTCCACCCGTGCGATCTTCGTCATGGTGTCCTCAGCCCTTCGTGGCGCCGGCGGTGAGGCCGGAGACGACGTATTTCTGCACGAACAGGGCGATCAGCATGATCGGCAGGGTGACCACGGTGGCCGCCGCCATCAGGCCGCCCCAGTCGATGCTGGCGTAGCCGACGAAGTCGAAGATCGCCACCGGGAGTGTCTTGGTGTCGGCGCCGGAGAGTACGAGGGCGAACATGAAGTTGTTCCAGGAGAAGATGAAGGACAGGATGCCCGCCGTGGCGATGCCGGGCACCGACAGCGGCAGGGTGATCCGCCGGAACGCGCCGATGTGGGTCAGCCCGTCGACGAGCGCCGCCTCCTCGAGTTCGGTCGGCAGGCCGTCGAAGTAGCCCATCATGATGTAGACGATCAGCGGCAGTGACACGAACATGTGACTGAGGACCAGCACGGTGAACCCGCCGACCATCTGCAGGTTCGAGAAGACGTAGTACCAGGGCACCAGCAGCGAGACGCCGGGGATGACCCGCGCCATGAGCACGACCAGCGCGGACTTCTTCATGTTGAACCGGCTCATCGAGTACGCGGCGGGCACCCCGAGCAGGAGCGAGAGCACGGTGGCGGCGAACGCCACCCAGAGGCTGTTGCCGATGAACTGGACGTAGTTCGCCTGCTGGAGCACGTTGGTGTAGTTGTCCAGCGTGGGGGAGAAGACGAACGCCTTGTCGGTGTCGTAGATGTCGACGTTCGTCTTGAACGACGCGGCGATCATCCAGATCAGCGGCGCCATCAGCGACAGCACCACCAGGGTGAGCGCCGCCGTCCGGAAGGTCCTGTACGGCCTGCGCAGCTTCATCGGTCCAGCCCCTTCTTGCGGTAGGTCAGGGCCCACATCACCCCGATGATGATCAGGAAGAAGATGATGAGGACTGTCGATGAGACGCCGTACTCGTTGTAGTCGAAGCTCAGGCCGTAGGCGTACACGTTGAGGGTCTCCACCTCGTGGAAGGAGCCGCCCCCGCGTCCCTTGGTGGCGTAGAGGATGTCGAAGGTCTTCAGCGCGTCGATGCCGCGCAGCAGGATCGCGACGATCACGGTGGGCATCAGCAGCGGCAGCGTGACGTGCCGGAACCGCTGCCAGGTGCTGGCGCCGTCGATGAGCGCCGCCTCCTGCGGCTCGTCGGAGAGCGACGTCAGGCCGGCGAGCAGGATCAGCACCACCATCGGGGTCCACTGCCAGATGTCGATGAACATCGTCGTCGGCAGGGCCGAGCCCTGACCGGCCAGCCAGGGCTGGGGGCCGACCCCGAACCAGCCGAGCACCTGGTTCGCCATGCCGATGTTGGGATCGAAGATCAGCCGCCACATCATGCCGACCGCGACCGGGGTGGCCACCAGCGGCAGGAGGATCGCGACCCGGACCCACTTCTCGCCCCGGAACGGTCGCCACAGCAGCAGCGCGATCGCCATGCCGAGCACGACCTCGAAGAAGAGCACGACCCCGGTGAAGGCGGCCGTACGCCACACCGCCGGCCAGAACCGGTCGGTGTCGCCGAGTACGTCGAGGTAGTTCTGGAAGCCGATGAACTCGGACTCGGCGCGTACGGAACCCTCGGCGTCGGTCAGGCTGAGGTATCCGGTCCACGCCACCGGGAATACGATCAGAACGGCGACGAACGCCATCGCGGGTGCCGCGAAAAGCCACTTGCGGTGCTCGTTTGCCCAGCGCGACCAGGCCGACGTCTCCGGGGACGCCGAATGGCTCTCGGGCGATCTGGTGACTGGTGTGGTGACGGCTGACATGAGGTCTCCCGGTGGGTCAGGGCCAGGTCCCGGCGCTCGGGTGGCGGGGCCGGGCGGCCCCGCCACCTGCGCTTCGGGCTACTTCGCCTCGTCGTCGAGGAACTTCTGGAACGCCTCGTTGGCCGCGTCCGCCGAGGCGGCCGGGTCCTTGCCGGTGATCGCGTCGACGATCGGCTGACCGACGATCTCCCGCGCCTGGGCGACCTTCACCACCAGCGGGCGGTCGTGTCCGATGCCGTTGGCGGTGCTGACCGTGGTGGCCTCGGCGAGGTCCTTCGGGTAGGTCGCCGTGCCCTCCGGGTTCGCCCACACCGAGGTACGGGCGCTGGGCACGCCGGCCTTCTGCTGCGCCAGCGCCTGCTCCTTGCCGGCCGCCCACTGGATGAACTTCCAGGCGTTGTCCTTGTTCTCCGAGGCGTCGTTGACGCCGAGCGCCCAGGAGGGGATGTTGTACGGCTTGGAGCCGGCCGGCCCGGCCGGGAAGGCCGCGAAGCCGACCGTGTCCGAGACCTTCGACTTGGCCGGGTCGGTGGCGTTCTTGTAGAGCGAGTTGGCCTCGGTGTAGAACGCCGCCTTGCCCTGGGTGAAGATCGCCATCGCCTCGGACCAGCTCATGTCGGTGCTGATGTTCTCCGGGCCGTGCTCCCGCAGCAGCCCGCCGTAGTAGGCGTACGCCTGCTTGGCCTGCTCGGTGTTGACCGAGGCATTGCCGCTGGCGTCGACGAAGTCGCCGCCGAAGCTGTAGAGGAAGCTGGAGAACTGGGTGACGGCGGCGGCCTTGCCGGTGCGGGACACGAAGCCCGCCACGCCCGGGTTGTCCGCCTCGACCTTCGCCGCCTGCGCCTTGAGCTCGTCGAGGGTCTTCGGCGGGGCGGTGAAGCCGGACTTCTCCAGCAGGTCCTTGCGGTAGTAGAGGACCTCCTGCTCGGTGATGATCGGCACGCCGACCACCTTGTCCTCGTACGTGGTCGCCTGCACCGGTCCGGACTGGAAGTCACCGACCTCGAACGCGCTGTCCGACTTGCTCTTCTCGGTCAGGTCGGCGAGGTACCTGTTCTTGGCGAACAGCTTCCCCTCCTGCAGCGGCCGGTACATCATCACGTCCAGGTCCTTGGACCCCGCGTTCAGCTTGACGTTGTACTGGTCGGAGAGCTGGTCCTCACCGAGCTGGGTGACCTCCACCTTCAGGCCCGACTGCTTCTCGAACTCCGGCAGGGCCTTCCTGATGTTCTCGCTCCACACGTGGTTCACCAGCGTCACGCGCACGGTGTTCGACGCTGCGGCGTCGTCCCCGCCGCCGCAGGCGGTCAGGCCGAGGGTGACGGCCACCGCCAGGGTGGTGCCGATGACTGATCGACGTCTCACGTCCATCTCTCCTTTGCCGTGGCCGTTACCGGGGCCGCATGCCGGGGGGGGGCGTGTCCGTCGTCTCGACGGTCGCCACCTGGCGTTTTACGTCCGCTTAACATCGGGATGCTAGGCGGAAAAAGCAGATTTATTCAAGGGGTTGACCCAACTGATATGCTCCAAACCGTGGAACCGTCCTCTCCAGGGGTTGCAGTCGCCCTCGTCGCCCCGGTCGAGGCTGGTTTGCACGCCCAGGTCCTCGACCACCTCGGCACGGCCATCTGCGGTGGCGAACTGCGGCCCGGGATGGTCCTCAACATCGACGAGCTGGTCGACCGGTACGCGGTGTCCCGATCGGTCGTCCGCGAGGTGCTGCGGGTGCTCGCCTCGATCGGGTTCATCGAGACCCGTCGCCGCGTCGGGGTCATGATCCGGCCGAGCGGCGCCTGGAACGTCTTCGATCCGCAGGTGATCCGCTGGCGGCTCGCCTCGTCCGGTCGCATCGCCCAGCTTCGCTCGATCACCGAGCTGCGCACCGCCGTCGAGCCGCATGCCGCCCTGCTCGCCGCCGAACGGGTCGGTCACGACGAGGCGAGCGACCTCGTCGGGCTCGCGGCCAAGATGTGGGCCGCCGGCAAGGCCGGGGACGAGGAGCGCTTCCTCGAACTGGACATCGACTTCCACCGGCGGATCCTGGTGGCCTCCGGCAACGAGATGTTCGTCCGGCTACAGGACCTGGTCGCGGAGGTGCTGACCGGCCGCCATCAGCACCACCTCATGCCGCACCATCCGCACGAGCAGGCCCTCCAGTTGCACGCGGAGGTGGCCCAGGCGATCCAGCGACGCGACGGCGAACGTGCCCGCCGGGCCATGGTGCAGCTCATGGAGCAGGCCTTCGGTGAGATGAGTTCGATCTGGGAGCAGACCGGCGAGCCTGAAGGCCGCTGACCGCCGCCGGAGAGCCCCGGTACGGCTCCGCCTCGTCGATCGTGGCGGTGGGCCGCACCGGGGCGTGAGACCGCCGGTCGCCGTCCTGACCCGGTCGGTCAGGGCTCGCGCCGGCGGACCACCAGCACCGTGACCAGGGTGGCCAGCACCGCCCAGCCGGCGTACGTGGCCCACGCGCCACCGACCGTGGCCCGGTGGGCGACCTCCACCCAGGGCGGCGCGTCGCCGCGCTCGATCAGGCGCTGCCAGGCGGGCACCGGCATGGAGTGCCGGAGCAGGGCGGTCCAGCGTTCGTCGTCGTCGACCACGGTCGGCAGCAGGAGCAGGACGGTCGCGGCGGTGACGATCGCGGGCGCGGTGTGGCGCACCAGCGCGCCGAGCCCGGCGCCGACGAGGGTGCAGAGCGGGACCAGCAGCGCGGACGCGACGATCGCCCGCAGCGCGCCCGGCTCGGTGACCGACATGCCACCCCGTCCGGTCAGGATCGCCTGGGAGACGCCGAAGGCGGTCGCCGAGCCGAGCAGCCCCAGGACCGTGGTGGCGGCGGTCAGCACGACGAGCTTCGCGGCGGCCACGGACCCCCGCGCCGGGACCGCCGCGAAGGTCGTCCGGAACAGCCCGGAGGCGTACTCGCCGCCGACCGCGACCGCGCCGAGGCTGCTCGCAGCGAGCACCACGAAGAGCTGCGTCTGCTGGGGGAACGCGTCCCACAAGGGGTTCAGCACGTCCCGGCGGTCGGCCGGCCAGTCCGCCCAATGGCGGCGCGTGTCGAGACTGGCGTGGACGGCGAAGCCGACCGTGGCGAGCAGGATCAGCCCGAAGGCGCCCCAGGTCGACCGGAGCGACCAGAGCTTGATCCATTCGGCGGCGACCAGGTCCCGGAAGCGGACCGCTCCGGTCGCCGTGGCCGGGTGGGTGTCGCCGCGGCCCCGAGCGGCGTCGACGCCACCCTGGCCGGCGTCGGTGGCCCGGTGGTCGGCGGCGGTCATCGGGCCACCTGCCCGGCGCGGTGCTCGACGCTGGTCGCGGTCAACGCCATGAACGCCTGTTCCAGCGAGGGGGTACGGGTCACCAGCTCGTGCACCGGGATCCGGTGGGCGGCGGCGAGGTCGCCGACCCGTGCCGCGCTCAGGCCGGTCACCGTGACCGTCCCGTCGTCCTCGGCCCGAACCAGGCCCCCCTCGGCGGTCAGCCGGGCGGTGAGCGTGGTCTCCTGCGGGGTGCGGACGGACACGGTGGTCCGGCCGCTCGCCGCGGCGAAGTCGGCGAGGCTCTGGTCGGCGAGGAGCCGTCCCCGGCCGATGACGACGAGCCGGTCGACGCAGTGCTCCATCTCGCTCATCAGGTGGCTGGAGACGAAGACCGTCCGTCCCTGACCGGCCAGTTCCCGGAACAGGCCGCGCACCCAGCGCACCCCCTCCGGGTCCAGCCCGTTGAACGGTTCGTCGAACAGCACCACCGGCGGGTCACCGAGGAGCGCGGCGGCGATTCCGAGCCGCTGCCGCATACCGAGTGAGAATCCGCCGACCCGGCGCCGGGCCACCCCGGCGAGACCCACCTCGCGCAGCGTCGCGTCGACCCGGGAGCGCGGAATGCCGTTGCTGCGGGCCAGGGCCCGCAGGTGTGCCTCGGCGCTGCGTCCGCCCTGGACGTCGGCGGCGTCGAGGAGCGCGCCGACGTGGCGCAGCCCGCGCGGCCGGTCCCGGAACCGGACACCGTCCACCGTGACGGTGCCGCTGGTCGGCGGGGTCAGACCGAGGATCATGCGGAGCGTGGTGGACTTGCCGGCCCCGTTGGGGCCGAGGAACCCGGTCACGTGACCGGGGCGCACGGTGAGGGTCAGGTCGTGGACGGCCGTCGTGCGGCCGTACCGTCTGGTCAGCGAGGTCAGTCGGATCACGTGGTCCAGGCTGTCGGGCCGCCCCCGCCGGGTCGTCGTGCCGGCGGCCACATCCGACCGCCGGCGGTACGCCCCGGGGCGTACGCCCACGGGCCGATGTCCACCCGGTTCCGGCCTGGCTACCGTGTGCGGCATGCCTGCCGCCCTACCGCCGCGCCGCCTGCCGGCCCTCCTGTCGTCGGTGCTGCCCTGGGTGGGCGTCGCCGCGCAGCCCGTCGTCGTGCTCTACGCCCCCGTGGCGGAGGCCGGCGGCGGCGGGCTCGGCTTCGGCGGCTGGTGGATCCCGCTGCGCTACCTGCTGCCGGCCCTGGTGGTCGCCCTTCCCGCCGGCCTGCTGCCGCGCCGCCCCCTGGTGGCCCTCGGGCTGATGCTGGCCGGAGCGACCGTGGTCACCGCGACGGTCAACTCCGGCGAGGACAGCTACCTCTCCGACATCTGGTACCTGCAGTTCCTCGTGGTGGACGTGACGGTGGGGGTGGTCGCCGCGAGCCGTTCCCGCCGGCTCGCCCTGCCGGCCACCGCGCTGGTGCTCGTGGCGCAGGTCGTCGTGGCCTTCGTCAACCCCGGCGGGGACCCGGTGAACCGCGCAGTCCTCTCGGTCCTGGCGGTCGTCACCTCCGCCACGGTGGGCAGTTCGGTACGCGCCCGACGCCGTTACGCCGCCACCCTGCGGTCGCATGCCGCCGCCGAGGCGGTCACCGCCGAGCGGCTGCGCATCGCCCGGGAACTGCACGACATGGTGGCCCACAGCATCGGGGTCATCGCCATCCAGGCCGGCGTGGGCGCCCGGGTCATCGACACCCAGCCGGCGCAGGCGCGGGCCGCGCTGCGGACCATCGAGGCCACCAGCCGGGACACCCTCGCCGGACTCCGGCGTACGCTCGGCGCGCTGCGTCGCCCGGAGTCCGCGTCGTCGCTCGACCCGACGCCCGGCCTGGACGACCTGGACCGGCTGGTCGCCGCCGGGGCGGACGCCGGGGTCCGGGTCGAGCTGCGCCGGGTCGGGCGGGCCGAACCCGTTCCGGACGACATCGGCCTCGCCGTGTTCCGCATCGTGCAGGAGGCGGTCACCAACGTGGTGCGGCACGCCGGCACCGACACCTGCCGGGTGGTGGTCGAGCAGCGCCCGGACGAGGTGGGCGTGGAGGTGGTGGACGGCGGTCGGGGTGGGCCGGTCGGTGGTGAGGGGCACGGCATCGTCGGCATGCGGGAGCGGGTCGCGTTGCTGGGCGGCCGGTTCACCGCGGCTCCCCGTCCCGACGGCGGCTTCCGGGTCGCCGTACGGCTGCCCCTGCCGGCGGCGGTGACGCGGTGACCGCGCCGGGGGAGACCGCCGGGACCGGGTCCGGTCGGATCCGGGTGCTGCTCGTCGACGACCAGCCGCTGGTCCGCGCCGGCCTGCGGGTGCTCATCACCGACGCGGCCGACATCGAGGTCGTCGGCGAGGCGGGCACGGGCGCGGACGCCGTCCGACTGGCCGGTGACGTGCGGCCCGACGTGGTGCTGATGGACCTGCGGATGCCCGGGATGGACGGCATCCGGGCCACTGCGGCGATCACCGCGCAGGGCGGGCCGAGCCGGGTCCTCGTCCTCACCACCTTCGACGACGACGACCACGTGCACGCCGCGCTGCGGGCCGGGGCGAGCGGCTTCCTGGTCAAGGACATGGCCCTCGACGACATCCTCGCCGCGATCCGGGTGGTGGCCGCCGGAGACGCCCTGCTCGCGCCGGGCGTCACCCGCCGGCTGGTCGCCGAGTTCGCCCGACGTGCCGCGCCGGCCGCCCGCCCCCGGCCCCTCGACGGGGTGACCGGGCGGGAACGGGAGGTGCTGACCCTGGTCGGTCGGGGCCTGTCCAACGGCGAGATCGCCGCCGAACTGGTGATCAGCGTGGCCACCGCGAAAGCGCACGTCGGACGCCTGCTCACCAAGCTCGGCGCCCGGGACCGCGTGCACCTGGTCATCGCCGCCTACGACGCCGGACTGGTGACTCCGGCGGGCTGACCCGCGACGCCGGAGCTGGTCGGTCGACCACCCCGACGGAGCCGGTCACCCCGGTGGGCTGACCACCCCGACGTCGGTGCGGCGGCGCCGTCGTTCCGCCCGCCACCAGGTGTGACCGAGCGCGACGGTGGCGACCAGGCCGAGCCCGGCGGGGGCAACGGTCAGCCAGTTCACCTCGTCGGGGGTGCTTACCGCCGCGCCGAGGGCCGCGTAGCCGAAGGCGGTGGGCGCGGAGGCGAGCACGCTGCCGACCAGGAACGGCAGCAGTCGCGCGCCGGTGGTGCCGTAGCCGTAACTGACCAGCCCGAACCCGGAGATCGGCAGCAGCCGGACGGTCATCACGCCGAGCACGCTCTGCCGGGCGAACCAGCCGTCCAACCGGGCGAGCCGGCCCCGGACCCGTTCGGCGACGAACTCCCGGCCGAGGGTCCGACCGACCGCGAAGCCGAGCGCCGCCGCGAGCAGGGCTGCGCCGAGGGCGTACGCGGCCCCTTCGAGGGCACCGAAGAGCGCCCCCGAGGCCAGCGTGACGAAGGTCCGGGGCACCAACGCGACCAGCAGCACCGCGCCACCGACGACGGCGGCCACCGGGGCGGCCCCGCCGAGGCGGTCGGCGTGCGCCGGCAGTTCGGCCAGCTCCGGCCGGGGCACCAGCACCAGCACCAGCGCGAGACACCCCAGCAGGAGCAGCAGGGCCGCGAAACGGACGGCCGACCGCTGCGCGAGCAGCCGCCGGGCCGCCGGGATCATGGCCGGGCGGTGGCCACCGCGGCCTGGCGCTCGGCGCGCAACCGGTCGGGCCAGGTGTCGTTCAGCGGAGGGAGCTGGTGCGCCCCGGTGGCCCACTTCAGCAGCAGGTCGGCCAGGGCCGGGTTGCGGGCCAGCGCCGGACCGTGGGAGTAGGTGCCGAGCAGCTTGCCCCGCCAGGCCCCCTCGGTCTGGCCGTCGTTGCCCACCCCGGCGGTGACCCGGGCCAGCGGCGCGACGCCCGGCCCCAGGTGGGTACGCCCGCCGTGGTTCTCGAAGCCGCTCAGCGGGGGCAGACCCAGCCGGGGGTCGACGTCCCCGGCGAGCTCACCGACGGCCCGCGACGGGCCCCGGTCGGACTGCAGGTCGAGCAGGCCCAGTCCCTGGCAGCGGGTGCCCTTGGCGAAGAACGAGGTGCCGAGCAGTTGGTAGCCGGCGCAGACGCCGAAGACCACCGAACCCTGGGCGACCGCCTGGTGCAGCCCGCCGTCGGCGAGTAGCCGCTGCGCGCCGAGCGCCTGCGGGCCGTCCTCGCCGCCGCCGATGAGGTAGATGTCGGCGGCCGTGGGCAGCCGCTGGTCGGAGCGGACCTCCAGCACCTCGACCGGCATTCCGCGCTGCTGCGCCCGGCGGGCCAGGATCAGCACGTTCCCCCGGTCGCCGTAGGTGGAGAGCAGGTCGGGGTAGATCCAGACGATGCGCAGGCTCTCAGTTGACACGGTCCAACTCCGCTCGGATGTCCTGGAACGCGGTGTAATTGGCGATGACCTCCAGGCGGCCCGGCGGGACGCTGCGGATCGCCTCGTCGAACGACCGGACGTGCTGGAACGGCACGTCGTTGACGTCGAGACGGACGGCCAGGTCGAAGGCCCGGTCGCCGGTGATCAGCACCTGCCGGCCGCGCAGCGGGGCGAAGTCGACGTCGAACAGCCAGGAGGTGTCCAGGCCGTCGGGGTCACGGGCGTTGATGGAGAGCAGTGTCGGGGCGTGGTCGGCCATGTCGAAGGCCTCCAGCCAGCTCGCCGGGTTCTTCGCCAGCAGCAGCCGGATGTTGCGCCCGTCCCGGTCGACCTGCGCGTACCGGCCGGCGACCGAGGTGACCCCGGAGAGCCGGGAGACCGCGTCGACCGGGCGGACGCCGAACTCGGCGGCGACGGCGAGCGCGGTGGCCGCGTTGCCGAGGTTGACCCGGCCGGGCAGTTGGAGGACGACCTTGTGCCACGCGCCGGTCGGGTCGACCACGCCGTCGTCCTCGACGAGCCAGTGCGGCTGGGGGCGGCGCAGCGGGCAGCCGGAGCACCACCACTGCTCGCCGGAGCGTTGGATGGACGAGCCGCACTCGGGGCAGACCCAGGAGTCGTCGTGCCACCGCTGGCCGGCGCTGAACCAGGTCACCGCGGGCGGGGTGAGCCGGTGGTCGTGGCTGGCCGGTGGGGTGGCCGCCCAGACCACCATCGGGTCGTCGGCGTTGGCGATCACGCGCAGCTCCGGGTGGCGCACCAGCGCGGCCCGCCAGAGCTGCGCCATCATGGCGACCTCCTTGGCCCGGTCGAGCTGGTCGCGGGAGAGGTTGAGCAGGGCCACCACGTGCGGCTCGGTGGCCTCCATGACCTGGGCCAGGTAGTGCTCGTCCACCTCGAGCACCGCGTACGGGGTGCTGCCGGCCTTGGCCAGCGCGGAGGTGTGGCCGGTGGGCATGTTCGCCCCGAAGGAGTTGGTGGCGACGGTGCCGAGCACGCCGACCGCCGCGGTGGTGAGCCGGGTGGTGGTGGTCTTGCCGTTGGTGCCGGAGATCAGGGCGATCGCCCGCCCCGACGAGAGGTGGGCCAGCAGGTCGGGGTCGATCTTCAGGCCGATCCAACCGCCGATCACCGAGCCGTCCCCACGGCCCGCGGCCCGCGACAGTGCCGCGGCCGTACGCGACACGGAGCTGGCCACCTTTGCCCGTAGGGGCATCTTCGCGTCCGTCACGCGAGCGAGGTTACCGGACCGGTCGCTCCGTCAGATCGCCGCCGACGGCGAACCGTTCGGGCGGGGGGCTCCACCTGCCGGGGTGGCCGGTCGGCCGGGCGGGCGCGCGGCACCCGCCGCCCGGGGGCGGCCGGTGCGCCGGCCGGGTGGATCTTGATCCACCGGATGGAGTCGATCTATGTCGGAAAACGGACGCCGGCTGGGAGGCCTTCCGACACTCCACTCCGCTCCACCCCCTCTGACGTGCGGTTTTGTCGTCCGGCGCGGCGCGCCGAAGGGTCGTTTCCGGTTGCAGGTGGAGGGAAGTGGAGTAGAGTGGAGCGCAATGGTGAGGCCGGGAGGGCCCACCGGCCCGGGGGGTCAGCGGCGCCGCGAACGCCGCCGAAGGGCGAGGGGGTTGGGCCGTGTTCCTCGGCACCCACACTCCACGCCTCGACGACAAAGGCCGGTTGATTCTCCCGGCGAGGTTCCGGGACGGACTGGCGGGGGGTGTCGTGATAACCAAAGGGCAGGAGCACTGCCTCTACGCCTTCCCGACGCCCGAGTTCCAGCGCATCGCCGACCAGTTGCGTCAGCAGCCGATGACGCACAAGGCCGCGCGGGCGTACAGCCGGGTCTTCTTCGCCAGTGCCCACGACGAGGTTCCCGACAAGCAGGGGCGGGTCACCGTCCCCGCCCACCTCCGTGCCTACGCCGGTCTTGACCGCGACCTCGCGGTGATCGGCGCGCACACCCGGGTGGAGATCTGGGACCGGGTCGCCTGGGAAACCTACCTCGCGGAGAGCGAGGAGGGGTTCTCCGACATCTCCGAGGGGGTGTTGCCCGGCGGTCTGTAGGGCGTGACGACGCCCGACGTACTGCGAGATCTCCAGCCGCTTCGCGTTCCTGGCGCCCCTTCCCCGGTGCCAGGGGCACGATCCGGTCTCCTCGAGCCGCGGTCGGGGAGCGGGCGGGAGCGGATGGGGATCTGGCGGTACGACGGGGTGTCGTGACGACGACGCAGACAACACGAGAGAGAAGGTCCGGTACCAGTGGGGGTCGACATGGGGGAGCTACGCGGCACGCACGTGCCGGTACTGCTCGAGCGGTGTCTTGAGCTACTGGCCCCCGCGCTGGACCGGCCCGGGGCCACGGTCCACGTCGACGCCACGCTGGGTCTGGCCGGACACGCCGAGGCGGTGCTCGAGGCGCATCCCCGGACCACCCTGGTCGGTCTCGACCGGGACACCGAGGCCCTGGCGCACGCCAGGGCCCGGCTGGCCCGGTTCGCCGACCGGATCCACCTGGTGCACGCCGTCTACGACGAACTGCCCGAGGTGCTCGACCGGCTGGGTGTCCCGGCCGTCGACGGCATCCTCTTCGACCTCGGGGTCTCCTCGCTGCAACTGGACGAACCCGACCGAGGGTTCGCCTACGCGCGGGACGCCCCGTTGGACATGCGGATGGACCAGACCCGGGGCACGACCGCGGAGGAGGTGGTCAACACCTACTCCCATCCGGACCTGGCCCGTGTCCTGCGGACCTACGGCGAGGAGCGCTTCGCCGGCCGGATCGCCTCGGCGATCCTCCGGGAACGGCAGCGGGCGCGGATCACCTCGACGGCACGGCTGGCGCAACTGGTCCAGGAGGCCATTCCGGCGCCGGCCCGACGAACCGGCGGTCACCCCGCAAAGAGAACGTTTCAGGCTTTACGGATCGAGGTAAACAGGGAACTGGCAGCGCTGGAGACGGCGCTGCCGGCCGCGCTCGACGCACTGACCGTGGGTGGCCGCATGGTGGTCCTGTCCTACCACTCGCTGGAGGACCGGCTCACCAAGGCGGCGCTCGCCGAGCGGACCCGACGTCAGGGTCCGGTCGACCTCCCGGTCGAACTGCCCGGCACCGGCCCGACGTTCCGGCTGCTCAGCCGGGGCGCCGAGCTGCCCGGGGAGACGGAGGTCACGGCGAACCCACGGGCCGCGTCGGTGCGGCTGCGTGCCGCGGAGCGGATCGACCCCGACGCGGAACGCCCAGGCGGTGCCGAACGCGAACGGTGCCGCCGGCGGGTCAGGGCGATGCACCAGGGGGTGGGGTTGCCGAAGGGTTCCACAGTGGACCTGCGGGCGACCCCGGACGACGGCACGACGACGGACGACGAAGAGGGGGAGGGATCATGAACGTCAACAAGCGCGACCGCCGGGACCTTTCCGGCGCGGGGCAGCGTACACCGCGGTCGGGGGGCCGGACCGCGGCGGCGCGGACCGCGTCGGTGGGCACCGGCGTGACCGGACCGGACCGGGCCCGGCGACAGGGTGAGAACCGCGCCCGGGGGGCGCGCGAGTTCCCGACCCAGGGCAGTGCCGCGCTGCAACCGGCGGAGCGGAGCACCGGCTCCACCCGGTCGACCGCGCCGCGACTGCGGGTCGCGCCGCCGCCGCCGGTCTCCGTGCCGCGGGCGCCCTTCGTGGGGCTGGTCCTGGTCCTGGTGGTCGGCGGGGTGCTCGGCATCCTGCTGGTCAACACCAAGATCAACGAGAACGCCTTCCGGCTGGAGAAGCTCCAGCAGCAGCAGGCCAAGCTCGACGTCGACGAGCAGCAGCTGAAGAAGCGGATCGCCGAGCACGAGGCGCCGGGCAACCTGACCGCCGAGGCCCGCAAGCTGGGCCTGGTCGAGTCGGACGATCCGGCCTTCATCCAGCTGCCGGACGGACGGATGATCGGCGTGCCCCGCCCGGCGGGTGGCCAGCCGGCCATCACCAGCCAGCAGGGCGCGGGAGACTGACCCGTGGCCCCGAGACCAGAGGAACCGCGCCGGGACGCCACAGGCTCCCGGCGCGGTTCGTCGCGTGCCGCCGGGAACCGGGGTGGCGAGCCGCGTGAGCCGGGCGTCGGCGGGATCTCCGACGCCCGGTCGTACACGCCTCGGGGCCGCACCGTCCGGGAAAGCCGCGAGGAGCGCGCCGGAGCCGCGCGGGGGACCGGCCGGGACGACCGCGGCGCCCGCCAGTCGGGGCTGCCGGGTCGCAGCGAGCGTGAGGAACGCACCGCCGCCGCCCGCCGCACCACCGGCGCTGACCAGCGCCGCAACCCGCGTGGCACACGTTCCGCCGACCCGTTCCGCCCGGCCCTCCAGGTGGTCGACGGGGGCCGGACCGGGGCCGGGCGTACCGGTCGCCGGGCCGCGCCGGCCGCCCGTACCACCGTGATCCGCACCGTCGACCCGGCCGGCACCCGGGGTCCGGGCGCCGAGGAGGCCACGCCGCCCCGTCGCCGTACCCCACGGCCGGCGACCGCCGCGCGACGGCCCGTCCGCAAGCCGCGCCGTCCGCCGCTGCTCGCCGACCCGCGCCGACGGCTGCGGCTCGGCACCGTCCTCACCCTCGCCCTGTTCGCCGTCATCGGCATCCGCCTGGTCGCGCTCCAGGCCGTGGAGGCTCCCGCGTACGCCGGCGGCGGCGTCGCCGACCGGCTGCGCAAGGTGACCCTGCCGGCGGCGCGCGGCGCGATCTACGACCGGGACGGCAACCCGCTGGCGCACAGCGTCGAGGCCCGGTACATCTTCGCCGACCCGACCCGAGTCAAGGACGTCCCGGCCACCGCCAAGGCCCTCTCCCCACTGCTCGGCATCCCCGCCTCCAAACTGGCCGAGCGCATGGCGCCGCGCGTCCGTGACGACGGCAAGGAGTCCGAGTTCGAATACCTCGCCCGGGGCGTCAGCATCGACACCGCCAATAAGATCATGGAGCTGGAACTGCGCGGCATCGGCGCGCACCGGGACGAGCGCCGCGAGGTGCCCGGGGGCGACCTGGGGGCGAACCTGATCGGCTTCACCAGCCAGGACATGGTCGGGCTGGAGGGGCTGGAGGCGCGCTACGACGATCTGCTCGGCGGCGAGGACGGCAAACGGATCTTCGAGGTCGGCGCGGGCGACCTGAACGCGCCGATCCCCGGCGGCCGCAGCGAGACCACCGAGGCGCAGCCGGGCAGCTCGGTCAGGCTCACCATCGACCGGGACCTCCAGTACCGGACGCAGGAGATCCTCAGCGACCAGGTGGCGAAGGTCAGCGGCAGCACCGGCGCGGCGGTCGTCATGGAGATCCCGTCCGGCGAGATCCTCTCCCAGGCCAGCCACCCCACCTACAACGCCGCCGACCCGACCAAGAGCAAGCCCACCGACCGGGAGGACGCCGCCACCAGCTTCGTGGTCGACCCCGGCTCGGTGCACAAGGCGATCACCTTCGGCGCGGCGCTCCAGGAGGGCGTGATCACGCCGCAGACGACGTTCCCGGTGCCGAACTCCATCCTCAGGGGGGACACCTGGTTCTCCGACACCCACCGCGCCAACGGCCAGCGGATGAGCCTGCCGGGGATGATGGCCTACTCCTCCAACGTCGGCACCATCACGATCGCCGACCGGCTCGGCAAGGAGAAGCTGTACGAGTACCAGCAGCGCTTCGGGCTGGGCAAGCGGACCGAGGTGGGCATGCCCGGCGAGGCGCCCGGCCGGCTGCTGCCGCCGTCGGAGTGGAGCGACTCGTCGTACGGGTCGGTGCCGATCGGGCACAGCGTGGACGCCACCCCGTTGCAGATGGCCGCCGTGTACGCGGCGATCGCCAACAACGGCACCTGGGTCCAGCCCCGCCTGGTCAAGGAGACCATCGACCCGGACGGCAGGCGCACCCCGACCAAGCCGCCGGTCACCCGGTCGGTGCTCAGCCCGGAGAACGCCGCGGCGCTGCGTACCATCCTGGAGGCGGTGACCACCGTCGAGGACGCCACCGGCGTCACCGCCGCCATCCCCGGCTACCGCGTCGCCGGCAAGACCGGCACCGGCTGGCGACTGGTCGACGGGAAGAAGCAGCCCGGCGAGGTCGCCTCGTTCATCGGGATGGCCCCGGCGGAGAACCCGCGCTACGTGATCGCCGTCTTCGTGCACACCCCCGGCGGTGGCGGTGGCGCGATCGCCGGTCCCGCCTTTCGCGACATGATGGGGTTCACCCTGCGTCACTACAAGGTGCCCCCGACCGGCGATAAGCGACCGGAGTTCACGGTCTATCCGCGCTGACCAGGCAGACCGGGACATCATCGGTGAGTGGGGACGAACCACCGGGGCGGCTGTGCGGCCCCCGCCGACCGACCGGGTAGGGTCTGACGCCGTGCCCGGCAATCCACGCCCTCGTACCGTGATCGGAATCCGGCTCGGCGCGCTCGCCGCGCGACTCGGTGTCGAGCCGCCGGCGCAGGCCGCGGACGTGCCGGTGACCGGGGTGACCCACGCCAGCCAGGAGGTTCGCCCCGGCGACCTGTACGCCGCGCTGCCCGGCGCCCGCCGGCACGGCGCGGAGTTCGCCGCCGGTGCGGCGGCGGCCGGGGCGGTGGCCGCGCTGACCGACGAGGCCGGGCGGGCGGCGGTGGCCGCCGCCGGACTGCCGGCGCTGGTCGTCGCCGACCCGCGCGACGCGCTCGGCCCGCTCGCCTCCGCCGTCTACGGCGACCCGACCGAGGGGCTCACCGTCATCGGGGTGACCGGTACCGCCGGCAAGACCTCCACCGCCTACCTGGTCGAGTCCGGGCTGCGCGCCGCCGGACACACCACCGGCCTGATCGGCACCGTGGAGACCCGCCTCGGCGACCTGGTGGTGGACAGCGTGCGGACCACCCCGGAGGCCACCGACCTGCACGCCATGCTCGCCGCCGCCCGGGAACGCGGGGTGACCGCGGTGGTCATGGAGGTGTCCAGCCACGCGCTGGCCATGGGGCGGGTCGGCGGTGTCCGGTTCACCGTCGGCGGGTACACCAACTTCGGCTCCGACCACCTGGACTTCCACACCGACACCGCCGACTACTTCGCCGCGAAGGCCCGACTCTTCGACGGTCGCTGCGCGACCGAGGTGCTCAACCTCGACGACCCGGCGCTGCGTCCGCTGTTCACGCCGGCCACGGTCAGCTACTCGGCGGCCGGCGACCCGACCGCCACCTGGTGGGCCTCGGACGTCGACGAGGCCGGCTACGCCCAGCGGTTCACCGCGCACGGCCCGGACGGGCTGACCGTTCCCGCCGGGGTGGCGCTGCCCGGCCGGCACAACGTCGCCAACGCCCTGCTCGCCCTCGCCAGCCTGGTGTCGGTCGGGGTGGACCCGCGCACCGCCGCCGCCGGGGTGGCCGACTGCCCGGGCGTGCCGGGGCGGCTGGAACTGGTCCGGGCGCCCGGCCCGGTGAAGGGCGTGGTCGACTACGCGCACAAGCCGGACGCGATCGTCGCGGCCCTGGCCGCCCTGCGTGAGCTGACCGTCGACGGCGGCCGGCTGATCTGCGTCATCGGGGCCGGCGGGGACCGGGACCGGGGTAAACGCCCGGTGATGGGGGCAGCCGCCGCGCAGGGGGCCGACGTGGTCCTGGTGACCGACGACAACCCCCGCACCGAGGATCCGGCGGCGATCCGGGCCGAGGTCCGGGCCGGTGCCGAGACGGCGGCCGGCGCGCCCGCCGCCCGGCCGGTGACCGTTCGCGACGTGGCCGGCCGGCGTGCCGCCATCGACGAGGCGGTCCGGACGGCCGGTCCGGGGGACGTGGTGGCCGTGCTCGGCAAGGGCCACGAACGCGGTCAGGAGGTCGGCGGCGAGGTGTTGCCGTTCGACGACCGGACGGAACTGGCGGACGCGCTGCGCGCCCGCTTCGGCGACCGGGTGGAGCAGCCATGATCGCGCTGACGCTGGCCGAACTCGCCACCGCCGTCGACGGGCGGCTGGTCGGCGCCGACCCGACCGCCACGGTGCGCGGCCCGGTCGAGTTCGACTCCCGCAAGGTCCGCCCCGGCGGGCTCTTCGTCGCCTTCGACGGGGAGAAGGTCGACGGGCACGACTACGCGGCCCGGGCGGTCGCCGACGGCGCGGTCGCCGTCCTGGGCACCCGGGAGGTTCCCGGCGTGCCGATGGTGCTGGTCGCCGACGCGCTCGCCGCGATGGGCCGGCTCGCCCGTGCCGTGGTGGACCGGCTGCCGGAGCTGACCGTCGTCGGCATCACCGGCTCCTCCGGCAAGACCACCACCAAGGACCTGATCGCCCAGCTCACCGTCCGGCTCGGCCCGACGGTGGCCCCGCCCGGGTCGTTCAACAACGAGCTGGGTCACCCGTACACGGCGTTGCAGGCCGGGCCGGAGACCCGGTTCCTGGTGCTGGAGAAGGGCGCGCGGGGGGTGGGGCACGTCCGCTACCTCTGCGACGTGGTGCCGCCCCGGATCTCGGTGGTGCTCAACGTCGGGGTGGCGCACATCGGGGAGTTCGGCTCCCGGGAGACGATCGCCCTGGCCAAGGGGGAACTGGTCGAGGCGCTGCCGGTCGACGGGCTCGCCGTGCTCAACGCCGACGACCCGCTGGTCGCGGCGATGGCGGACCGCACCCGGGGCCGGGTGGTCCGCTACGGCGAGGCGGTCGACGCGGACGTGCGCGCCGCCGACGTGACGCTGGACGAGCGTGGGCGTCCCTCGTACACCCTGGTCACGCCGGAGGGAAGCGTCCCGGTGCGGCTCGGGCTGACCGGTCGCCACCAGGTCTCCAACTCGCTGGCCGCCGCGGCGGTGGCCCGGGAACTGGGCATGCCCCTGACCGAGCTGGCCGAGGCGCTCGGTGGGCTGGGGCTGGTCTCGACCCGGCGGATGGACGTCTTCGACCGCCCCGACGGGGTGACGGTGATCGACGACTCGTACAACGCCAACCCGGCGTCGATGGCGGTCGCGCTGCGCGCGCTGGCCGGCATGCGCCGGGACGGGCGGACGATCGCGGTGCTCGGCTACATGGCCGAACTGGGCCCGTTCGAGGTCGACGGGCACCGGGAGGTCGGCCGGCTCGCGGCCGAACTGGGTGTCGACCGGCTGCTCGTGGTGGACGCGGCGGCGGCACCGATCCAAGCAGGCGCGACAGCGGTAGGAAACTGGGGAGGAGAATCGGTGCTGCTCACCGATCAGGCAGCGGCCGTCGAGGTGCTGCGCAGTGAGCTACGGCCAGGGGACGTGGTCCTGGTCAAGGGCTCCCGGTACCGCACCTGGGAGGTAGCCGACGCGTTGCGCGTCGACACCGGGGGTGGGGACGCCTCATGAGGGCCGTCATCGTGGCCATCGGGGTGGCCTTCCTCGTGTCGCTCCTCACCACCCCGATCGCGATCAAGGTGTTCACCCGGCTCAAGGCCGGCCAGCCGATCCGATCCATCGGGCTCGCCAGCAACCAGGGCAAGAAGGGCACGCCCACGATGGGCGGCGTGGTGTTCATCGTCGCCACGGTCATCGCGTACGTCGCCGGGCACCTCGCCCTGACCACCCTGCCGGACCAGCAGATCGCCCAGGTCGAACCGACCATCACCGCGCTGGTGCTGCTGGGGCTGATGGTCTTCTCCGGCGCGGTCGGCTTCGTCGACGACTTCGTCAAGGTCCGCAAGCGCAACAGCGGCGGCATCAGCGCGCGGGCAAAGCTGATCGGCCAGATCCTGGTGGGCGCGGTCTTCGGGGTGGTGGCGCTCTACTTCCCCAGCAGCATGACCGACGCGAGCGGCGCGATCACCAACGTCGAGACCGTCGGCAGCACCACCCTGAGCTTCATCCGGGACATCCCGGCGCTGGAGGTCGGCAAGGTCGCCTCGGTGGTCATCTTCATCTTCGTGGTGATGGCGGCCACCAACGGCGTCAACCTCACCGACGGTCTGGACGGTCTCGCCACCGGCGCGTCGGTGATGGTCCTGGCCGCCTACGCGCTGATCGCGTTCTGGCAGTACCGGCACTGGTGCGCCGACCCGAACTACACCGAGGACTACTGCTACACCGTCCGGGACCCGCTGGAGATCGCGCTGATCGCCGGCGCGGCGGCCGGGGCGTGTGTCGGCTTCCTCTGGTGGAACACCTCGCCGGCCCGGATCTTCATGGGTGACACCGGCGCGCTCGGCCTGGGCGGGCTGATCGCCGGCATGGCGATGTCCACCCGTACCGTGCTGCTGCTGCCGATCATCGGTGGGCTGTTCGTGATCATCACCATGTCGGTGGTCATCCAGATCATCTCCTTCAAGACCACCGGTAAACGGGTGTTCCGGATGTCCCCGCTCCAGCACCACTTCGAGTTGGCCGGCTGGAGCGAGGTCAACATCGTGGTCCGTTTCTGGATTATCGCCGGGATCGGGGTGGCCATCGCGCTCGGCCTCTTCTACAGCGAGTTCCTCGCCAACGTCGGCTGACGCCCGTCGGGCCCGTCGGGTGGTAGCAGGGGACCCTTGTTACGCGAAAAGCAGTAGCAGGGGACCCCTGCAACCACCCGGGCGACAACCCGACACGCCGAGAGTCGGGGGTTCCGCGCGAAGCGGGCGACGCCAGCGGCGATGATGGGCGGGTGGGGGAGGACCGAGGAAACACCAGGACGGTCGACGGGCAGCTGCGGGGAGCCGCCGCGGGGCGTACCGCCGACCCGCCCGCGCCGCTGCGCGGCCTGGACGCCGCCGGTGGGCTGGCGGCGCTGCGCGGCCTGCTCGCCCGACCGCTGGCCTCCTACTACCTGCTGATCTCCAGCGCCGGCCTGCTGCTGGTCATCGGGTTGACCATGGTCTTCTCCGCGACCAGCGTGAAGGCGTACGCCGAGGAGGGGAACGCCTTCGCCGCGCTCACCAAGCAGGCGATCTTCGCGGTGATCGGCATCGTCGCCTTCTGGGCCTGCCAACGGCTGCCGGCCCGCACCTTCCGGGTGCTCGGCGGGCCGGTGCTCGGCTTGTCGGTGGCGCTGCTGGTGCTGCTCAACCTGTTGCTGGTCTACGGCAGGCTGTTCGACACCGCGTCGAAGATCGGTCCGTTCGAGGCGGAGCTGCTCTGGCTCTACCTGGGACCGATCGGGTTGCAGCCCTCCGAGTTGGCCAAGTTCGCCATGGTGCTCTGGGGCGCCGACGTGGTGGCCCGCAAGGGCGTCCGGCTGGGCTGGTGGAAGGAGTTGGCGACTCCGCTCTTCCCGGTGGTCGGGCTGCTCTTCGTCCTGGTCGGCTACAACGACCTGGGCACCATGCTCTGCCTGTTGGCCCTGGTGATCGGCCTGCTCTGGGCGGCCGGGGTCCGCAAGCGGGTCTTCGCCGTGCTCTCCGTGGTCGGCCTGATCGGGGTCGGCCTGCTGGTGGCGGTCGCCTCGCTCGGCGCCGGCTCCGGCGAGCGGGGCGAGGAGAACTACCGCCTCGCCCGGCTGACCATGTTCATCGACCCGCCGCCGCCCGACGAGTGCAAGATCGATGGCTGCTACCAGATCGCGCAGGCCCGCTACGCCATCGACCTGGGTGGCTGGTTCGGCACCGGGCTCGGCCAGAGCCGGACCAAGTGGGACTGGTTGCCCGCCGCCAACAACGACTTCATCTTCGCGGTCATCGCCGAGGAGCTCGGGGTGGTCGGCTGCGTCGTGGTGCTGGTGCTCTTCGCGGTGCTCGCGTACACCGGGCTGCGCATCGCCCGGCGGGTCGAGGACCCGTTCCGGCGGCTCGCCGCCGCCGCCGTCACCACCTGGCTGGTCAGCCAGGCGGTGATCAACATCGGTGGGGTGGTGGGGCTGCTGCCGATCACCGGCCTGCCGCTGCCGTTCATCTCCGACGGCGGCAGCGCCCTGGTGGTCACCCTCGCCGCGATCGGGATGCTCGCCTCCTTCGCCCGTGCCGAGCCGGACGCCGCGCGGGCCCTGCACGCCCGTCCGCCCGCCCGATGGGTCCGACTAGTGTGGGCCCCGTTGCCGCCGCTTCCCGGCCGGCGGCGCCGGCCGGCGACGCCTCCGGCCGACCGTGGGTCCGTACCCCGGGCGCGGACGCGGCGGAAGGACGACGACGAGACCGCGCCGCGCGGTGGCCGGGGCACCCGGACCCGCGCCGGGTCGGCCAGTGAGAGGAGACGCTGATGGGTCCGCTGCGTTCGGTGGTGCTCTGCGGAGGGGGCACCGGGGGACACATCTACCCGCTGCTCGCCTTCGCCGACTGCCTCCGCCGGCACGACCCGAACGTCCGGATCACCTGCCTGGGCACACCGAAGGGCCTGGAGAACGAGCTGATCCCGCCGCACGGCTACGATCTGCGCACGATCCCCGCCTACCAGCTGCCGCGCTCGGTCAACATGAACCTGGTCCGTACCCCCGGTCGGATGTGGACCGCGGCCCGCGCCGCCGGAGCGGTGATCGACGAGGTACGCGCCGACGTGGTCGTCGGCTTCGGCGGATACGTCTCGGTGCCCGGTTACCTCGCCGCCTGGCGGCGGGACCTGCCGATCGTCATCCACGAGGTCAACGTGCCGCCAGGGGTGGCGAACCGGCTCGGCATGAGGTTCACCCGGCACGTGGCGGTGGGCTTCCCGCACCAGCCGCAGCAGGCCGAGGCGCTGCGGGAGGCCCGGGTGGTCGGGGTGCCGCTGCGGCGCGGCATCGCCGGACTGGACCGGGTCGCGTACCGCAACGCCGCCCGGGCCCGGTTCGGGCTCCGTCCCGACCTGCCGGTGCTCTTCGTCGCGGGTGGCTCGCAGGGGGCCCGCTCGATCAACCTGGCGGTCTCCGGGGCGGCGAAGGAGCTGGCCCGCTACGGCGTGCAGGTGCTGCACGTGATCGGCGCCCGCAACGAGCCGGTGCCGGTCCCCTCCGACCTGCCGGTGCCGTACGTCACCTTGCCCTACCTGTCCGAGATGGAGCTGGGCTACGCCGCCGCCGACCTGATGCTCGGCCGGGGCGGCGCGATGACCTGCGCCGAGGTGGCCGCGATCGGCCTGCCCACCATCTACGTGCCGTACCCGCACAGCAACCAGGAACAGAAGCGCAACGCGCTGCCCGTGGTCGAGGCCGGCGGCGGGCTGCTGGTGGACGACGCCGAGCTCACCCCGGACTGGGTCGAGCGGACGGTCATCCCGCTGATCCGCGACCCGCACCGACTCGCCGCGATGGGCGCCGCCGCCGCCAACTACGGCCGGCGCGACGGCGACGAGGCGCTGCTCCGATTCGTCTACGAGGCGGTGGCCCGGTGAGCCGGGCGACCACCATGGGCCTGGTGGGCCGGGCGGCCCTCGTGGACATGGTGAGCCGGGCGAATACCACAGGTCCGGTGACCCGGGCCGCCGCGACGGGAAGGTACCTCCCATGAACACCGCGCAGTTCTCCCCGGCCGGCACACTGACCGCCGAGGACCTGGGCACCATCCATCTGATCGGCGTGGGCGGGGTCGGCATGAGCGGCCTCGCCCGGCTCTTCCTCACCCGGGGCATCCGCACCACCGGCAGCGAACTGCGGGAGTGGCCCTCGCTGGCCGGCCTGCGCGCGCTGGGCGGCACCATCCACATGACCCACGAGCCGACCAACCTCGACGGTGTGGACACCGTCGTCTACTCGTCGGCCATCCCGGCGGACCACCTGGAGATGGTGGAGGCCCGGCGGCGCGGCCTGCGGGTGCTGCACCGTTCCGAGGCGCTCGCGGCGGCGATGACCGGCCGGCGGGCGGTGGCCATCGCCGGCACCCACGGCAAGACCACCACCACCTCGATGGCGACCATGGTGCTCCAGCAGGCCGGGGAGGATCCGTCCTTCGTCATCGGCGGGGAGATCTCCGAGGTGGGCTCCGGTGCGCACCACGGCACCGGGCAGTACTTCGTGGTGGAGGCCGACGAGAGCGACCGGTCGTTCCTGATCTACCGGCCGTTCGTCTCGGTGATCACCAACATCGAGCCTGACCACCTCAACACCTACGGTGACTTCGCCACGCTGAAGGAGGCCTTCGCCGAGTTCGCCCGGCTCACCGACCCGGCGGGTTTCATCGTCACCTGCGCCGACGACCCGGCCACCCGGGACCTGGCCGCGACGCTGCGGGCCGAGGGCCGCCGGGTGTACACGTACGGCGAGTCGCCCGACGCCGACCTGCGGCTGACCGGCATGTCGTCGTCGGCCCGGGGGGTCCGCTACCTGGCCGAGGTGGACGGACGCGGGCTCGGCGAGATCCGCCTGCCGGTGCCCGGCCGCCACATGGGACTCAACAGCGCCGCCGCGGTGCTCACCGCGTACCTGCTGGACCTGCCGCTGACCGCCAGCACGGACGCGCTCGCGGCCTTCCCCGGCGTACGGCGGCGGTTCGAACGCAAGGGCGTCGCCGACGGCGTCCTGGTCTACGACGAGTACGCCTACCACCCGACCTCGATCACCCTGGCGCTGCGGACGCTGCGCGAGGTGGCCGGGGAGGGCCGGCTGATCGTGGTGTTCCAGCCCTACCGGCTCTACCGCACCCGTGACCTCCAGGCGGAGATCGCCGAGGGGCTGGCCGTCGCCGACGAGGTGGTCCTGCTGGAGGTCTTCGGCCCCGGTGAGCTGCGCCAGCCGGGGGAGGGGTCGGCCGCCCTGGTCGAGGCGATCGACCTGCCGGCCGAGCGGAAGGTCTTCGTCGACTCGTGGGACGAGGCGCCGGTGGAGGTGGCCCGGCGGGCCCGACCCGGCGACGTGGTGGTCACCATGGGCGCGCCGCCGATCTCGCTGATGGGCGACCAGCTCCTCGACGCGCTGCTGGCCCGGACCGGCGATCCCGGCGCGGCCGGCCCGACGGTCTCCGAGGCCCCGGTCGGCACCACCACCGCCCCGGTGACCGACGCCGTCGGGGACGCCCCGGCCGCCGGTCCGGACGGCACGTCGCCCACGGCCGGATGAGTCCCGGCCCGGCGCGGGGACGGACGGCCGGCACGGAGCCCGGCGGACGGCGCGGACCGGTCCGCCGGTGGCAGCTGGTCCGGGCCGGCACCGACGCGGTGCCACCGTCGACCCGCCGGTTCATGCAACGGGCCCGGCAGCGCCGGCTGCGCGCCGCACTGCCGTGGGCGGTGGCGGGCGGGGTGCTGGTGCTGGCCATGCTGGTCGCCTGGGTGCTGCTCGGCACCGGCCTGTTCGGGGTGCGCGAGGTGCGGGTGGTCGGGGCCGAACTGGTCACCCCGGTGCAGGTCCGGCAGGCGGCGGCGGTGCCGGACGGCGTCCCGCTGGCCCGGGTCGACCTGGCGGCCATGTCGGACCGGATCGGCGAGCTGCCACCGGTGGAACGGGCCACGGTGACCCGGGACTGGCCGGGTGCGCTGGTGGTGCGGGTGGTGGAGCGGACGCCGGTGGCGGTGATCCCCCAGGGCGAGCGGTTCGTGGTGGTGGACCGGTTCGGGGTGGCGTTCCGGACGGAACCGAGGCGCCCGGAGGGCCTGCCGCTGGCCCGGGTGGCCCGCCCCGGCCCGGACGACCCGGAGACCCGGGCGGCGCTGGACGTGCTCGCCGTGCTCACTCCGCAGCTGCGCGAAGCGCTGGTGGACGTCACGGTGGAGGGGCTGGCCCGGATCACGGTCCGGCTCTCCGAAGGGCGGACGGTCGTCTGGGGCGACGCGACCCGGGGCGAGGACAAGGCCCGGGTGGCGACCACTCTGCTCGGTCGGGATGCCGACACCATCGACGTCAGCGCCCCCGACGTGGTGACCTTTCGGTGAACTGGGAGGCCGGAGAGGGTGAGCCTGCCCGCTCTCCACGGCGACACGCCGGTCAGGTCCTTGGCTCATCGCGCGGGGACGCTTACGTTGCCCGGAAGAGGATCAATAGTTGACATAACTGTAAGCCTCTAGTAGAGGGTGAAGGTTAGCCCTTCGTCTTCACGGGTGATAGTTGACGTCGACGGCGATCCGGGGCGAGCCGTCGGTCGGCGTGGCCAATCTCGAAGGGAAAGGACCGGAGATGACACCTCCGCACAACTACCTGGCGGTCATCAAGGTCGTCGGCATCGGGGGCGGCGGGGTCAACGCCGTCAACCGGATGATCGAGGTTGGGCTCAAGGGCGTCGAGTTCATCGCGATCAACACCGATGCGCAGGCGCTGCTGATGAGTGACGCCGACGTCAAGCTCGACGTCGGCCGGGAGCTGACCCGGGGGCTCGGCGCGGGCGCCAACCCCGACGTGGGCAAGAACGCCGCCGAGGACCACCGCGACGAGATCGAGGAGGTGCTCAAGGGCGCCGACATGGTCTTCGTGACCTGCGGCGAGGGCGGCGGCACCGGCACCGGCGGCGCGCCCGTGGTGGCCAACATCGCCCGCAAGCTGGGTGCGCTGACCATCGGTGTGGTAACCCGGCCGTTCTCCTTCGAGGGCAAGCGGCGGCAGGTGCAGGCCGAGGCCGGTATAGAGGAACTGCGCAACCAGTGCGACACGCTGATCGTCATCCCGAACGACCGGCTGCTGGCCCTCGGTGACCGGGGTATCAGCATGATGGACGCCTTCCGCCAGGCGGACCAGGTGCTCCTCTCCGGTGTCCAGGGCATCACCGACCTGATCACCACGCCCGGTCTGATCAACCTGGACTTCGCCGACGTCAAGAGCGTGATGAGCGGCGCGGGTAGCGCGCTGATGGGCATCGGCAGCGCCCGGGGCGAGAACCGCGCGGTCGAGGCGGCCGAGGCGGCCATCTCCAGCCCGCTGCTGGAGCAGAGCATGGACGGGGCGCGCGGCGTGCTGCTCTCCATCGCCGGCGGCTCCGACCTGGGCCTGTTCGAGATCAACGACGCGGCCCAGCTGGTCACCGACGCGGCCCACCCGGACGCGAACATCATCTTCGGCGCGGTCATCGACGACGCGCTCGGCGACGAGGTGCGGGTGACCGTGATCGCCGCCGGCTTCGACGGTGGTACGCCGGCCTACAAAGCGGTCGAGTCGGGACGCAAGTCCAACCAGAACCAGCCGACCACCCCGCCCGCGCCGACCCCGCAGCAGGCCACGATGCCCCCGTCCAGCCAGTCGCCGCGTCGGGTGCTCTTCGACGACGTCGACGTGCCCGACTTCCTCAAGAACGGGTCCTGAGACGCGCCCATGACCGAACGAACCACCCCGGTACGCCCCGACCGCCGCGCCGAACTCGCCGCCGGGTTGGCCCGCGTCCGGGCGAGGATCGCCGAGGCCTGTGCCGCCGCCGGGCGGAACCGCGCCGAGGTGACGATGATCGCGGTGACCAAGACCTACCCGGCCGGTGACGTGCTCGCGCTGGCCGGGCTCGGTGTCGTGGACGTGGGGGAGAACCGCGACCAGGAGGCGTCCGCCAAGGCCGCCGAGGTGGCGGCGGCCGGGGCGCACCCCCGGTGGCACTTCATCGGGCAGCTCCAGCGCAACAAGTGCCGGTCGGTGGTCCGTTACGCCGACGTGGTCCACTCGGTGGACAGCGTCCGGCTGGCCGACGCGCTCGGTGCCGCGGCCGGGTCGGAACGGGACCGGCCGTTGGACACGTTGGTGCAGGTCAGCATCGACGGGGACCCGGCCCGGGGTGGGGTGCTGCCGGACTCCGCCGACCCGGACCGGGGCCTGCTCCGGGTGGCCGGGGCGGTGGCCGGGGCCGCGCCGCTGCGACTGGCCGGGCTGATGGCGGTGGCGCCGCTGGGGTGGGAGCCGGAGCGGGCGTTCGCCCGGCTCGCCGAGGTGGCCGAGGGATTCCGGGCCGTCCATCCGGGAGCCACCGCGCTCTCCGCCGGCATGAGTGGCGACCTGGAGGTCGCGATCGGATACGGCGCGACACATGTCCGCGTCGGCAGCGCATTGCTCGGAATGCGTCCCACGCTGCGGTAGCCTTCGCGGGAAGGCAAATTACATCGGTGTTGTTTGGGCCGGCGTCCCAGGCCGGGGGTCAGGCGGACGACCGCGAATCGTCCGCTGCGGTTGCCGGCCCGGTCCGGTGGGCAAAGGGGAGTCCCACACGCGACACGCGACACGGGCACGGGGGCGTGCCGCACGGCGGACGGAAGGGCGCGGCGATGGGTGCACTGCGCAAGGCGGGGGTCTGGCTCGGTCTCGTCGAGGAGGACGACGAGCGGGGCTACGACGACGGTGGCTACGAGAAGGGTGGCTACCGCGAGTCGCGGTACCGGCAGAGCCGGTACGCCGAGGAGTTCGCCGACGACGATGACGACGACACCGACGACCCGCCGGCCCCCCGGCCGCGCGCGGGCGAGCGGAGCCGGCTGACCGAGCGGGCGACCGCCCGTACGGAGAGTGACCGAGCCGACGCCGACCGGCTGGAGCGTGCCGATCGGTCGGAGCGTGCGGAGCGGGCCAGTGTCCGCTCGATCACCCGGTCCGGCGGTGGGGGCGAGACCTCCGGCGTGGCGTACCACACCCGGGACAATCTCGCCCTGGCGCCCCAGACGCAGCCCCGGGAACGGACCGTGGTCGCCGAGGAGGAGCAGCGTTACCAGATCACGACGCTGCACCCGACGACCTACCGCGAGGCCCGGACCATCGGCGAGCACTTCCGGGACGGCGTTCCGGTGATCATCAACCTCACCGAGATGGACGAGGCGGATGCCCGCCGTCTGGTGGACTTCGCCGCCGGTCTGGCGTTCGGGCTGCGGGGTACGATCGAGCGCGTGACCAACCGGGTGTTCCTGCTCTCGCCGGCCAATGTCCAGGTCACCGCGGAGGACAAGGCCAAGATCGCTGAGGGTGGCTTTTTCAGCCTGGGTTAACACCCCCCGACCGAGGGACGTCGCCTACCGTGTTGTCGATCCTGCTCCAGGTGCTGTATCTGATCCTGTACGTCTTCCTGCTCCTCCTCCTGGCCCGCTTCGTGCTCAGCGCCGTCCTTCAGTACGGTCGCCGCTGGCAGCCCGGTCGGGGAGCGTCGGCGGGACTGGAATCCGTGTGGAGCGTCACTGATCCGCCTCTCAAGGCGTTGAGGCGGGTGATCCCTCCGCTGCGGATTGGTACCGTGAGCATCGACCTGGCTTCCCTTGTGCTCCTGGTTATCCTGTTCGTGCTGATGGAGTTCGTGTTAAGGCGGCTGATCCTCGGGTGAACACCCGGTGACCCAGCCCGCTACGCGGCCGCAACTGACCCGAGGAGTTTCGATGCCGCTGACCCCGGCCGACGTCCACAACGTCGCCTTCAAAAAGCCGCCGATCGGCAAGCGGGGGTATGACGAGGAGGAGGTTGACGCTTTCCTGGACGAGGTCGAGCGCGAGCTGGCCCGTCTGATCGAGGAGAACAACGAGCTCCGCGCCCAGGTGGAGCGCGGTGGTCGTGGTGCCGCCCCGGCCGGCCCCGGTGCCGACCCCCGGCTCGCCGCCGAG
Organism: Micromonospora sp. NPDC050187; assembly: GCF_044459745.1. Taxonomy (NCBI): domain Bacteria; kingdom Bacillati; phylum Actinomycetota; class Actinomycetes; order Micromonosporales; family Micromonosporaceae; genus Micromonospora; species Micromonospora sp. NPDC050187. Next base: position 212,514 of record NZ_JBITJH010000009.1, on the reverse strand, counting down.
CTGAACGACGTGAAGGCCCAGCTCGACCGGATCCAGCGGGACAAGGCCGCCGCCGAGCAGGCCGCCCGCGCGATGCAGGCCGAGCTGGAGCAGGTCCGCTCCCAGGGTGCCCCGGCCGCTGGCGGGGACGGCGAGCAGCAGGCGCTGCGGGTGCTGATGATGGCCCAGCGCACCGCCGACGACCACCTCTCCGACGCCCGCCGCGAGGCCGACCAGCTCCTCTCCGAGGCCCGGACGAAGGCTGAGGAGGTCACCCGCGAGGCTCGCAACAAGGCCGACGCGTTGGAGCGGGACGCCCGCCAGCGGCACCAGGAGGCGATGGGCGGACTGGACGCCAAGCGCACCTCCCTGCAGAAGCACATCGAGGAGCTCAAGCAGTTCGAGCGCGAGTACCGCACCCGGCTCAAGGCCTACCTGGAGAGCCAGCTGCGTGACCTCGGGGCCCGGGGCCAGGACCTGGAGGCGGACATCACCCGCACCGAGGGTGGCCGCAGCGTCGGCAACGGTGGCCTGGCCGCCGCCGGCCTCGGCGGGTCGTACAGCGGGGGCCGCTCCAACGCCCTCGAAGCCGGCCACTGAGCCCGGCGCCCAGCTGACCCGGATCGGACGACGCGACGGGGGTGAGCCGTGATAGTCGGTAGTCTCCTGCTCATCTTCGTCGCCGTCGTGCTCCTGGTGGCTGGCCTCGTCAGCGGATCCAGCGTCCTGCTGGTCGCCTCCATCGGGGCCAGCCTCCTGGCTGCTGTGGCTCTCGTGGTGGGTGCCCGCCAGGTGGCCACCGCACGCGCCGCGGCGGATCCGGCAGGCTCGACCGACCGTCGGCGTGAGCCGGCGGCGGCCGGAGCGACAGCGACCGACTCCCGGCGGACCGCCGGGCAGACCGTACCGGCCCAGTTCGCCCCCGCGACGGACGGCACCGGTGGCAGCGGGTGGCGGCAACCGCCCGGGTCACCGGTGGCCGGACGGGAGCAGCCGCCGGACCCGTCCGGTTCGTCGGTCCCCGAGACGCGGGACGACGACCCGGAATCGGCGGACGACGAGCCCGCCGTGCAACAGGTCTCCCCGACCGACGCGGCCCGGGTGGCCCGGCTCGACACCGAGGTCCTGGTGGTCGACGGCCGGCCCCGCTACCACGTCGCCGACTGCCCGCACCTGCTCGGCCGGGAACCCGAGCCACTGCCCGCCTCCGAGGCGGTCGAGTTGGGTTTCACCCCCTGTGCGGACTGCACGCCGGACACCGTCCTGCTCGCCGACCCTCGTCCGTCCTGACCGGTCGCCGTGGCCGGGGAGGAGACGCTGACCGTCGCGGTGCGGGTCAAGCCCGGGGCGTCCCGCGCGCGGGTGGGTGGGCGGTTCGACGGTCCACACGGTCCGGCCCTGGTCATCGCGGTGAACGCCCCCGCAGTGGACGGCCGGGCGACCGAGGCGGCCCGGAAGGCGCTGGCCCAGGCGCTCGGCGTACGACCGGCGGTGGTGTCACTGCGCGCCGGCGCGGCGAGCCGCGACAAGCTCTTCCTGGTGGCGCGCGCCGAACCGGCCGTGTCCGCGCTGCTGTCCCGGCTGCGCGACGGACCGGACGGGTGACGGCCCTCCAGGGCGGACGTTCGTGACGCACGACCTGGACGTCGCGCTGTTGGTCGGCGCGGCGGTCCTGCTGGTCGCCATCGGGGCAGTCCGGTTCTCCTCCCGACTGGGTGTGCCGAGCCTCCTGGTCTACCTGGCGCTCGGCATGGTGATCGGCCGGTCCGGCCTGGGCATCCGGTTCGACGACGCCGAGCTGACCCGGATGCTCGGCTTCTGCGCGCTCATCGTGATCATCGCGGAGGGTGGACTCACCGCCCGGTGGAGCACCCTGCGTCCGGTGCTCGGGCTGGCCACCGCGCTCTCCACGGTGGGAGTGCTGGTGAGCATCCTGGTGGTGGGGATCGCCGTCCACCTGCTGCTCGGCCTGGACTGGCGGCTCGCGCTCCTCTACGGCGCGGTGCTCTCCTCGACCGACGCGGCGGCGGTCTTCGCCACCCTGCGCCGGCTGCGCCTGCCGCCGCGCCTGGTGGCCACTCTGGAGGCCGAGTCGGGGATGAACGACGCCCCGGCGGTGCTGCTGGTGGTGCTGCTGTCCCGGGGCTTCCCGCTGCCCCACCCGTGGTGGTACGAGTTGCTCCTGGTCGGCTACGAGCTGACCGTCGGGGCGGCGGTGGGCTTCGCGGCGGGACACCTCGGCCGCCTGGCGCTGCGCCGGGCCGCGCTGCCCTCGGCGGGGCTCTACCCGATCGCGGTGGTGGGGTTCACCGTGCTGGCGTACGCGGTCGGGGCGTCGGTGCACGCCTCGGGGTTCCTCGCCGTCTACGTGGCCGGGGTGCTGCTCGGCAACGCCCGGCTGCCGCACCGGCAGGCGATCCTCGGTTTCGCCGACGGACTGGCCTGGCTGGCCCAGATCGGCCTCTTCGTGCTGCTCGGGCTCCTGGTGACCCCGGCCCGGTTGGACGAGGCGATCCTGCCGGCCGTGGTGGCGGGTCTGGCGCTGCTCTTCCTGGCCCGGCCGCTCAGCGTGGCCGCCGCGGCGCTGCCGTTCCGGTTCGGAGTACGGGAGCAGGCCTTCCTCTCCTGGGCCGGGCTACGGGGCGCGGTGCCGATCGTGCTCGCCACCATTCCGCTCTCCGCGCGGGTGCCCGGTGCGGACCGGCTCTTCGACTCGGTCTTCGTGCTCGTGGTGATCTTCACGCTGGTGCAGGCCGGGACACTGGCCCCGGTCGCGCGCCGGCTGCGGGTGACCGCGCCGGCCGAGCCGGCGGAGATCCGGGTCGAGACGGCCCCGTTGGAGCGGATGCGGGCGGACCTGCTCCAGTTGGAGGTGCCGGCCGGCTCCCGGCTGGCCGGGGTGCACGTCGACGAGTTGCGGCTGCCGCTCGGAGCGTCGGTGACCCTGGTGCTGCGGGACGGCACCGGTTTCGTGCCCGGCCCCGACACCCGGCTGAAGGTCGGGGACAGCCTGTTGATCGTGGCGACGGCCGAGGTGCGGGACGAGACGGAGCGGCGGCTGCGGGCGGTCAGCCGGCGGGGCCGGTTGGCCCGGTGGTTCGGCGAAACCGGCGACGATGGCGGCGATTGACCTGCTATCGTCCTTTTGCTCCGATTGAGGATTGTTCGGGGATGAAATACGGGATATCGGTGCGGCACGTTGTCGGACGCCTGTACGTTCCGTATTCTTGCGAATCTCTGGAGTGCGCGACCGCTGTCGCGCGCCCCTTTTGTTCATGGGGGACGCCATCGTCGGCGACCCCCGTCCAGGCACCGGGAACCGCCGCGGGTGCCGCAGCCGAGGGAGTGACGATGGCGAAGCCAGACACCAGGACCGCCGGCCGGAAGTCGACGGCGAAGTCCTCCCGCAGCGCCGCCGAGACCGAGAAGATCCGGGCGGCTCTGGCGGCACGGCGTGACGAGTTGCGCGCCGAGTACGATCAGACCCTGAGCGAGATCACCGAACTCCAGCGCGACCGGTTGACCGACTCGGCCGGCGACGATCCGGCCGACACCGGCTCCCGGACCTTCGAGCGGGAGCAGGAGATTTCTCTCGCCAACAGCATCCTGGAGCGGATCACGCAGGTCGAGCGGGCACTGGAGCGGCTCGACGAGGGCGGTTACGGCTGGTGCGAGCGGTGCGGCAACCCGATCCCGGTGGAGCGGCTCGCCGCCTTCCCGTCGGCCACCCTCTGCGTGACCTGCAAGCAGCTGGAGGAGCGGCGCTGAGGCGTGCTCCCCGGCGACCGGGTCGAGGTCGGTGAGCGATCACCGCAGAGCGTCGATGGGGAGCACATGACGGCAGCAGGGCCGGACGGGCCCGGAACCGCCGAGCCGGGCGGTGGCGGGCCCGGACGCCGCGCGATCGTGGTCCTCGCCGGCACCGCCGGGCTCGCCTTCCTGGCCGACCTGTCCACCAAGCACCTCGCGCTGGCCACACTGGACGACCGTGACCCGGTCCGCCTGCTCGGTGGGACGGTCTACCTCACCATCACCCGCAACAGCGGTGCCGCGTTCGGCCTCGGTGCCGACCACACGTGGGTCTTCTCGCTGATCACCATCGCGGTGGTCGGCTGGATCGGCTGGATGGCGCTGCGGCTGCGGTCGGTGCCCTGGGGGCTCTCGCTCGGCTTGGTGCTCGGTGGCGCGTTCGGTAACCTCGCCGACCGGATCTTCCGGGCACCGGGGCACTTCGTGGGCCACGTGGTCGACATGGTGAGCCTCTTCGACCCGTACGGCCGGGTGTGGCCGGTGTTCAACCTCGCCGACAGCGCGCTGGTCTGCGGGGTGGCGCTGGCCGTCGTGCTCGAACTCACCGGCCGGCAGCGCGACGGCACCCGGCTCCGCGCGGGCGACCCCGCGCCGGCCGCCGGAAGCCCGAAGGAGACGACCGACGGTTCCGCGCGGCGGGAGACGACCCCGACCGAGGACCGCCGGGAGAGCACCGACGTCGAGTTGGGGGAGCGGGCATGACGACTGCGTACGGTGGCGGTGACCAGCGGTCCCTGCCGGTTCCCGACGGCCTCGACGGCATGCGGCTGGACCAGGCCGTGGCCCGGCTGTTCGGGCTTTCCCGTACCGCCGCCGCGGCCCTGGTCGACGCGGGCGACGCGCTGGTCGACGGGGTGGTCCGGGCCAACTCGCACAAGGTCAAGGCGGGCTCCTGGCTGGAGGTGACCCTGCCCGCGCCGGCCGCCGCGCCGACCGTGGTGCCGCAGGCGGTGCCGGGGCTGCGCGTGGTCTACGCCGACGACGACATCGTGGTGGTGGACAAGCCGGTGGGGGTGGCCGCCCATCCCAGCCCAGGCTGGACCGGTCCGACCGTGATCGGCGGGCTCGCCGGGATCGGTCACCGGATCTCCACCAGCGGCGCGGCCGAGCGGCAGGGGGTGGTGCACCGGCTGGACGTGGGCACCACCGGGATCATGGTGGTGGCCAAGAGCGAGCAGGCGTACACCGCGCTGAAGCGGGCCTTCAAGTACCGCGAGGTCGACAAGCAGTACCACGCGGTGGTGCAGGGGCACCTCGACCCGCTGAGCGGCACCGTCGACGCCCCGATCGACCGGCACCCGCACCACGACTACCGCTGGGCGGTGGTCTCCGGCGGTAAGCCGAGCGTCACCCACTACGACACCATCGAAGCGTTCCCGGCGGCCAGCCTGGTCGACGTCCGGCTGGAGACCGGCCGGACCCACCAGATCCGGGTGCACTTCTCGACGCTGCGCCATCCCTGCGTGGGCGACCTAACCTACGGCGCCGACCCCACGTTGTCGGCCCGCCTCGGCCTGTCCCGGCAGTGGCTGCACGCCCGCGCGTTGAGCTTCCTGCACCCCCGAACGGGGGACGAGGTCCGCTTCGTCAGCGACTACCCTGACGACCTGGATCGCGCGCTGGGACGCCTGCGCGACTGACGTGCCGGCCACGGGCGGTCCACCGGTAACCCATCCGACGAGGGGCGGTCACCCGTGCGTGCCGGTGAGCTGTTGCGCCGACTGGACCAGCGGTTCCTGCCGCCGCTGGTCCGGGCCCTGACCGGCCGGGACAGTCCCCGGCCGCGGCTGTTGGGCTGGGTCGCGCTCGTCTCGGTGGGCGCGGTCCTGCTCACCGCGGTCTGGGCCACCGGCCGCCCGCCGGTCGGCGACCGGACGGTGGGGGAGGTGACCCGGGTCGGGGTGGGCGAGGGCGACTCGATCCCCGGCTACCTCCGCTCCGCCGGTGACGAACTCGCCGCGCTGCCCGACCCGGCTCCGTCGGCGCCCGCCGGGTCGACCTGGGCGCTGGTGTCCCTGGCGGAGTACCTGCCGCCCGAGCGGCTCGCCCCGGTGCTCGGGGACGTCCCGGTCTCCGCGGTCTTCGGACGGGTGCCGCTGCCCGGCCGGCAGACTCAGATCGTGCGTATTCCGGCACTACGCGTGCCCGAGGACGTGCGTGCCGGCATGGTCGAGCTCGCCGACCGCAAGGACCGGGAAGCGGCCGACTACCGGGCCCGCGGCGCGGAGTTGACCGGCGACGGGCCGCGTGAGCGGGAGTTGCGCCAGCTCTACGACAGTGGAGCGGAGGTGGCGGCGGTCGAGGCGGCGGCGTACCGGGCCGGCTGCTCCTGCGTGTACGCGGCGGTCGTCCGGGCCGAGCCGGCCCGGCTGCGGACGGTGGCGGCCCGCCCGGGCGTCCGGGCGGTGGACCCGGCACCGGAGATCGAGCGGCTGGACCGGACGGTCTTCACCCCGCCCCTGCCCGAGCAGGAGGACCTGGTCCGCCCGCCCGCCGACGAGCGGCTGCCGACCGCGCCGCCGTCCCCGACCACCGGCCGCCCCGCACCCATCGCGACGCCGGGAGGTACCGTGACCAGCGCCCCGGCTTCGACCGCGCCGACCAGTCCGGCCGGTTCGGGCGGGGCGACCACGCCTGGGTCGGAGCGGTCCGGGGCCGACACGTCCCGGCCGATCGACGGGCACGATTCCGAACCGACGCCGTGAGACCGGCGACGGGGAGGTGCGCGTACCGGTGTGGTCCGAATAGGGTTGGCTTCGTAGCCTGTCAGGCGGAGATCGATGGCGCTGGGAGGGCGAGCCTTGGACGGCACCGAGACCGGTTGGGGTCGGTCAGCCGAACCAGCACCGCGTTGGCGCACGCTGCTCGACCGGGCCCGGCTCGGTGGCCGCGGCAGCGGGGAGCAGGTCGAGGCCGACCGGGAGGTGGACGAACCGTTCCTGCCGCCGGCACCGGACCCACTGCCCCGACGGGGTGGCGGCAACGGTTACGCCGGGCGGGCGCGGGCGGTCGAGCCGGTGTACGGCGGGGAGTACCGGTCGGAGCCGGGGTATCCGGCGGAGCCCGTTCACCCGGTCGAGTCGGCGTACCGTGCCGACCCCGGCTACCGGTCCGAGCCCGGGTATCGCGCGGAACCGGTCTACCAGGGCGGAACGACCTATCCGGCCGAGTCGCCCTACCTCGCCGAGCCCGGCTATCGCGCCGACGCCGAGCCCGGCTACCACGCCGACGCCGAGCCCGGCTATCGCGCGGGTTCCGGCTACCGGTCCGACGACGGCTACCAGGCCCCGCAGGCCTACCGGCAGCCCGAACCGGCATACCCTGTCGAGCCGGCGTATCCGGCTGAGCCGGCGTACCCCGTCGAGCCGGCTTACCCGGCGGAACCGGCCTATCCGGCCGAGCCGGGCTACCGGGCGGAGCCGGCCTACCCCACCGAACGGACCTACCAGCCCGAGCCGGCCCCAGCGGTCGAGCCGGGGTACCGCGCGGAGCCCTCCCCGCCGGTGCAGTCCCGCTACGCGCTGCTGGAGCAGTACCGGCACAACCCCTACCCCGCCGAGGGCCGCTACCCGGCGCTGGAGAGCGGCCACCGCCCGCCGGAGCCCGCGTACCCGCCGCCGGTGGCCCGGGCGGCGGTGCCGGCGGTCGTCGACCGGGGTTACCCGGCCCGGCTGGAGTGGCGCCCGCAGACCGTCGAGAGCGAGCAGGAGCGGGCCGCGGCGATCCTGCGCCGCGACTTCGGCACCCCGCGGGTGCTCGCCTTCGCCAACCCGAAGGGTGGGGTGCACAAGACCACCGCCACCGTGCTGGCCGCCGCGACCGTGGGCAGCGTGCGCGGGCGTGGCGTGCTGGCGTGGGACGACAACGAGCTGCGCGGCACCCTCGGGCTGCGCGCCGGCAGCGCCCGGCACGCCCGGACCATCCGGCACCTCATCGCCGACCTGGCCTCGATCGAGATCAGCCAGGGCCCCGACCTGGTGGAACAGCTCGACGACTACCTGCGGCACGCGTCCGACGGCTCGTACGACGTCCTGGCCGGGGAGGAGAGTCCCCGCTTCGCCCAGAAGCTCGACAAGTACACCGTCCAGCGGGTGCTCGACCTGCTCCGCCGCACCCACGACGTGATCTGCGTGGACACCGGCAACAACGTGGAGAGCCCCAACTGGCGGGCGGTCATGCACGCCGCCGACCAGCTCGTGCTGACCACCGTTCCCCGGGAGGACGCGGCGTTCAGTGCGGACTGGATGCTGGACCTGCTGCACGAGGTCGGGATGGGCGAGCTGGCCGACAACGCCATCACCCTGCTCTCCTGTCCCAACCCGGACCGTTCCCCGCTCCTGGACGACCTGCAACGGCACTTCGCCACCCGCACCCGGGCGGTCGCCGTGGTGCCGTACGACCCGGCCCTGGAGACCGGCTCGTCGATCGAGTACCACCAGCTCCAGCCGGCGACCCGCGAGGCGTGGCTGCGCGCCGCTGCGGCGATGCTGGAGCCCTTCGCCCGGTGACCTCGTGGTCGGCCACCGGCGTGCCACCACGTCGGGCTGCCTGAGAGGATCACCGGGTGAGCCCGGCCGTCCCCGATCCCGACCGCCCCGTCGACCCCGCCGACGCGGCGCACCCTCCGCCTGCCGGCGCCGCCGGCTCGCCGGCCGCCGCGCCACCCGCTGGCGCCAGCGGAGCGGCCGGGGCCGACGTGCCGGCCGACCCCGGCGGACAGCACGACCCCGGCGGACCGGACGACCCCGACGTGCCGGCCGACCCCGACGGACCGGACGGCACCGGCGGACAGCACGGCACCGGCGTGGCACCCGACCCCGACGGGACGGACGGCACGCCCGTGCGGCGGGTGCTGACCCGGACGGCCGGCACGATCGGGCTGCTGACCCTGCTGGGTGTTCCCCTCGGGCTGCTCTGGGCCGCTCTCGCCCCGGGCACACCGGTGATCAAGACTTCCGACGGGGCGGTCTACGCCGAGGCCCAACCGGAGCAGCCGATCGCGGCAGACGGCTGGTTCAGCCTCCTCGGGCTCGGGTTCGGGGTGCTCGTGGCACTCGGCCTGTGGTTCCTGCTGCGCCGGCACCGGGGCCCGCTGGGGCTGCTCGCGGGCGTCCTGGGCAGCCTGGGCGCGGCCGTGGTGGCCTGGCAGCTGGGCCGGCGGATCGGGCTGGAGAAGTTCCAGCGGCTGTTGGTCGAGGCACCCGCCGGGCGGCACTTCGACAAGCCGGCCGACCTGCGTGCGGGCGGCGTCGACCAGCTGCTCGGCGTGCTGCCGGTGCCGCACGGCAACCTGCTGCTGCCGGCGTTCGCCGTCGCCGTGACGTACACCCTGCTGGCCGGCTGGTCGCGGTGGCCGTCGCTGCGTCCGGAGCCGGACCAGGTCAGTTGGGTGCCGGCGGGGACGCCAGCTCCCGCAGCGGCACCGGAACCGCCCGCACCTGACGCAGCAGAGCCGCCTCGCGGTTGAGCAGCCGCAGCTCGGCGCGGAGCCGGCCGGCGGTGTCGTCGATCGCGAGCAGCCGCTGACGATCGGCCACGGTCAGCGCGGCGGTCGCCGCGACCAGGTGGGAGAGCACCGTCGGGTCGTCGGGCAACTGCTCGGCGATCGCCTCCGGGTCGGGCCGGATCAGCGTGAGGTACTGCCGGAAGACCGCGATCACCCGGGCGGCGAGCAGGCCGGTGCTCTCGTCGGCCTCCTCCGGTTCGGGCAGCCACTCCACGTCGGCGGTGAGGTACGGCGCGGCGTGTTCGTCGATCCCGGCCAGCCGGAACCGTCGTCGGCCCACGGTCACCACGTCGAAACCGCCGTCGGCCAGCTCGGTGATCTGCCGTAGCTCCGCCGTGCAGCCCACCTCGTGCAGCGTCATCCCGGCCAGCCCCGGCGGTGACCCGCCGGGCGGGGCCACCTCGGAGCCCCGCTCGATCGCCACCACCCCGAACTCCCGGGGCGTGCCCTCGGGGCGGGCGACCAGGTGACGGATCAGCGCGCGGTACCGTTCCTCGAAGATGTGCAGCGGCAGCACCAGCCCGGGGAAGAGCACCGTCTGGAGTGGGAACACCGGCAGCCGTGCGGTCACGCCGTCGAGGGTAGCCCGATCCGGTGGGGCGTGGCTCGCCTCACCGTCCCGGCGTTCGGACGCCTCACCGGCGTCCCGCGCACGGCCGCCTAGACTCGCAGGTGTGCTGAATCGGATCGACCTGCGGGGGAGCGACACCGACCCGCGCCGCCTGCTGCCCCGTGCCCGACTCGACGTCTCCGTGGCGGTCGAGCGGATCCGCCCGCTCGTCGAGGCGGTGCGGGAGCATGGTTACCCGGCGATCCGGGAGGCGAGTGAACGCTTCGACGGGGTGGCCCCGGATCGGCTGCGGGTGCCGGCCGAGGCCATCGCCGCCGCCGAGGGGACGCTCGACCCGGCCGTGCGCGCCGCGCTGCTGGAGTCGATCGCTCGGGCCCGGCGGGTCCACGACGACCAGCGACGCACCGACCACGTCACCCGGGTGGTGCCCGGCGGTACGGTCACCGAACGCTGGGTGCCGGTCGACCGGGTCGGTCTCTACGTCCCCGGCGGCCTGGCGATGTACCCGTCCACCGTGGTGATGAACGTGGTCCCGGCCCAGGCCGCCGGGGTCCGCTCGCTGGTCGTGGCGAGCCCGCCGCAGCAGGACAACGGCGGCCTGCCCGACGCGCGGGTGCTGGCCGCCTGCGCGCTGCTCGGCGTCGACGAGGTGTACGCCGTCGGCGGCGCCCAGGCGGTGGCGATGCTGGCGTACGGGTCGACCACCGACGCCGACGGGGCGACCCGCTGCGCGCCGGTCGACATGATCACCGGGCCGGGCAACATCTGGGTCACCGCCGCGAAGCGGTTGCTGCGCGGGGTGGTCGGCATCGACGCCGAGGCCGGCCCGACCGAGATCGCCATCCTCGCCGACGACACCGCCGACCCGACGCACGTCGCCGCCGACCTGGTCAGTCAGGCCGAGCACGACCCGCTGGCGGCGAGCGTCCTGGTCACCTGTTCGGTGGCGCTGGCCGACGCCGTGGACCGCGAGCTGACCCGCCAGGTGGCCGCCACCAAGCACGTCGAGCGGGTCACCACCGCGCTGACCGGTGAGCAGAGCGGAATCGTCCTCGTCGACGACCTCGAAGCCGGGCTGCGGGTGGTCGACGCGTACGCCGCCGAGCACCTGGAGATCCAGACCGCCGACGCCCGCGAGTGGGCGTTGCGGGTGCGCAACGCCGGGGCGGTCTTCGTCGGCGCCTGGTCGCCGGTGTCGCTCGGCGACTACTGCGCCGGCTCCAACCACGTGCTGCCCACCGGTGGCTGTGCCCGGCACTCCTCCGGCTTGTCCGTGCAGTCCTTCCTGCGCGGTATCCACCTGGTGGAGTACACCGAGGAGGCGCTGCGCGAGGTGGCCGGGCACGTGGTCACCCTGGCGACCGTGGAGGACCTGCCCGCGCACGGCCAGGCGGTGCGGGCCCGCTTCCCCGGGGAGGCCCTGTCGTGACCGCCCCCGACGACCTGCCGGTCGGCACCGCGCCGGCCGCCGCGCCGACCCCGGTCAGCCTGGACGACCTGCCGATCCGCGACGACCTGCGCGGCCTGCGCCCGTACGGCGCGCCGCAGCTCGACGTGGCGGTGCGGCTGAACACCAACGAGAACTCCTACCCGGTGCCGGAGCCGGTGGTCGAGGCGATCGGCAAGGCCCTCACCGCCGAGTTGCGTGACCTCAACCGCTACCCGGACCGGGACGCGGTGGCGCTCCGCGCCGACCTGGCCGGCTACCTGGGGCACGGGCTCACCGTCGACGGGGTCTGGGCGGCCAACGGCTCCAACGAGATCCAGCAGCAACTGCTCCAGGCCTTCGGCGGCCCGGGGCGGCTGGCGCTGGGCTTCACCCCCGCGTACTCCATGCACCCGCTGCTGGCGCTGGGCACCGGCACCGCGTGGCAGCCGGCCCGGCGCGGCGCGGACTTCGGGCTGACCGTGGACGACGCGGTGGCCCAGGTCCGCGAGCACCGCCCGGACGTGGTCTTCCTCTGCTCGCCGAACAACCCGACCGGCACCGCGCTCGACCCGGAGGTGGTGTCCGCCGTCCTGGACGTCGCGTCCGGCATGGTGGTGGTCGACGAGGCGTACGCCGAGTTCGCCCGACCGGGCACGGTCAGCGCGCTCGCCGTGCTCCCCGGCCACCCGCGCCTGGTGGTGACCCGGACGATGAGCAAGGCGTTCGGGTTCGCCGGCGGACGCCTCGGCTACCTGGCCGCCGACCCGGCCGTGGTGGCGGCGGTGCAGTTGGTGCGGCTGCCGTATCATCTCTCCGCGCTGACCCAGGCCGCCGCCCGCGCGGCGCTGGCCCACCGGGACGCCCTGCTCGGCACCGTGGCGGCGATCATGGCCCAGCGGGACCGGATCGTCGCGACGCTGCGCGATCGGGGGCTGCGGGTCGCCGACAGCGACGCGAACTTCGTGCTGTTCGAGGTCGGCGGGGACCAGTCCGTGGCGTGGCGGGCGTTGCTCGACCGGGGGGTGCTGGTGCGCGACGTCGGCCTGGCCGGCTGGCTGCGGGTCACCGCCGGGACCCCGGCCGAGACCGACGCCTTCCTGGCCGCGATGGAGGACGTCCGGTGAGGACAGTGTTGCGAGCCCCGCAGTCGCGAACGAAAGGTAATCCCGCATGAGCCGGACCGCCCGGGTGGAGCGGACCACCAAGGAGACCAGGGTGCTCGTCGAGATCGACCTCGACGGCACCGGCGCGGCGGAGATCAGCACCGGCGTCGGCTTCTACGACCACATGCTGCACCAGATCGCCCGGCACGGCGGCTTCGACCTCACCGTCCGGACGGTCGGCGACCTGGAGATCGACGCCCACCACACCATGGAGGACACCGCGCTCGCCCTGGGCAGCGCGTTCGACCAGGCGCTGGGGGACAAGGCCGGCATCCGGCGGTACGGTTCGGCGACCGTTCCGATGGACGAGGTGCTGGTCCGCGCCGCGGTCGACCTCTCCGGCCGGCCGTACGTGGTGCACGACGAGCCGCTGCTCACCCCGTACATCGGGCCGGTCTACCCGACCAGCATGACCCGGCACATCTGGGAGTCGTTCGGGCAGGCCGCCCGGATCACCCTGCACGTGGACGTGCTCCGGGCGGCCCGTCCCGGCGGCCACCCGGACGCGCACCACGTGGTGGAGGCGCAGTTCAAGGCGGTCTCCCGGGCGTTGCGCGAGGCCACCGCGATCGATCCTCGCTCGGCCGGCGTGGTGCCGAGCACCAAGGGTGCGCTGTGACCTCCGGGACGGGGCGCCGCTGATGGGCGCGGTGCTGCCCTCGCTGCTGTTGATCCTCGCCGGCCTCCTGGTCGGCGGGGCGGTCTCCCTGCACCGGCAGGGCGCCTCCCGGGGCGTGGTCGTGGTGACCGCCCTGCTCGCGCTGCTCGCCACCGCCGGGGGCGTGCTCTGGCTGATCCCGGAGGTGACGTCGTGAGCCGCGTCGTGGTGCTCGACTACGGGTCGGGCAACCTGCGGTCCGCCGAGCGGGCGTTGCAACGGGCCGGTGCCGACGTGACGGTCACCGACGACCTGGCCGCCGCGGCCGCCGCGGACGGGCTGGTGGTGCCGGGGGTAGGGGCCTTCGCCGCCTGTATGGCCGGGATCGAGGCGCTCGGCGCCGGCCCGGTGATCGCCGACCGGGTCGCCGCCGGGCGGCCGGTGCTCGGCATCTGCGTCGGCATGCAGGTGCTCTTCTCCCATGGCGAGGAGCACGGGGTGGTGACCAGGGGGCTGGGCCTGCTGCCGGGCGGGGTGACCCGGCTGGCCGCCACGCGGCTGCCGCACATGGGCTGGAACACGCTGCGGCCGCCGGCCGGCTCGACGCTGTTCGCCGGGCTGCCCGAGGGGGGACGGTTCTACTTCGTCCACTCGTACGCCGTCGCCGACGTGGCCGCGCTGACCGCCGCCGGGGCCGTGGTGACCACCGCGCGCCACGGGCAGGACTTCGTCGCCGCCGTGGAACGGGGCCCGCTCTCGGCCGCCCAGTTCCATCCGGAGAAGTCGGCCGACACCGGCGCCCTGCTGCTGCGCAACTGGTTGGCCGCGCTGTGACCGGCCGCCGTGGCGGCGCACCGGGCGGCACCGTCACCCGGGGTCGGCGGGCGGGCCGGTGAGCAAGGAACGGGCCCGACTGCGGGCCGTCCGGGAGGCCGAACGCGAGCGGGAGAAGGCCGTCCGGGCCCGGACGGTGGCCCGCCGGGAACGCCGCCGGGCCCTCCTGCGCGGGCTGCGGCCGGGCTGGCGGCGTCGGCACACCGGCCGTCTCCTGGCCCGTCGGAGCCGGGCCGAGCGCGCCGGCATCGTGGTGCTGACCCTGGCCGTGCTGGCGTCGATCTGGACGCTGGTGCCGGATCCCGCGCTGCGGGTGCTGCTGATGGTGCTGCTCCTGCTCGTACTCCCGGCGATCGTGGTGATCGCCCTGGACCGTCGTACCTGATCCGAGGAGAACACGTTGAGTCTGACCCTGCTGCCCGCCGTGGACGTCGCCGACGGGCAGGCCGTCCGTCTCGTGCAGGGCGCCGCCGGTAGCGAGACCACCTACGGCGACCCGCTGGAGGCGGCGCTGGCCTGGCAGCACGACGGCGCGGAGTGGATCCACCTGGTGGACCTCGACGCGGCCTTCGGCCGGGGGTCGAACGCCGGGCTCCTCGCCGAGGTGGTGCGTCGGCTGGACGTCAAGGTGGAACTCTCCGGCGGCATCCGCGACGACGCCTCGCTGCGCGCCGCGCTGGCCACCGGGGCGGCCCGGGTGAACATCGGCACCGCCGCGCTGGAGGACCCCGAGTGGTGCGACCGGATCTGCGGCGATTACGGCGACCGGGTGGCGATCGGGCTGGACGTGCGCGGTCGTACCCTCGCCGCCCGGGGCTGGACCCGCGACGGCGGTGACCTCTACGAGGTGCTGGAGCGGCTGGACAAGGCCGGGGCGTCCCGGTACGTGGTGACCGACATCACCAAGGACGGCACCATGCGCGGGCCGAACCTGGACCTGCTGCGCGAGGTCTGCGCCCGTACCGACGCCCCGGTGATCGCCTCCGGCGGCGTCTCCACCCTGGACGACCTGCGGGCCCTGGCCACCCTGGAACCGGTCGGGGTGGAGGGGGTCATCGCCGGCAAGGCGCTGTACGCCGGCGCGTTCACGGTGGCCGAGGCGCTGCGGGTGCTCGCCGACGCCTGACCCGGCACCCGGCCCGGCGCGTGCCGGGCCGGGTACTCGCCGCCCGATTCGGTTGTGCGCAATCGAATTGCGGGCTACCTTTTCCGGGTGGACGACGACCTGACCCTGCGCCGACAGGTGTGCTTCGCGCTCTACGCCGCCTCCCGGGCGGTCACCGACGTCTACCGGCCGATCCTCGACGGGCTGGGGCTGACCTACCCGCAGTACCTGGTGCTGCTGGTGCTCTGGGAACGCGGCGACGCCGCCCCGACCGTCTCCGAACTCGGCACCGCCCTGCGACTCGACTCCGGCACCCTCTCCCCGCTGCTCAAACGGCTGGAGGGGGCCGGGCTGGTGGTCCGCCGTCGGGCGGCCCGCGACGAACGGCGGGTGGAGGTCGAGCTGACCGACGCCGGCCGCGCGCTGCGGGAGCCGGCCTGCGACGTGCCGCACCGGGTCGCCGCGTCCACCGGTCTCACCCTCGACGAGCTGGTCGCGCTCCGCGACACCCTCACCCGGGTGACCGAGACCATCCACCGACACAAGGGAGACTGACCACCATGCAGGTGCTCTACACCGCCGCCGCGCACGCCACCGGCGACGGCCGCGACGGCCACGTCCGCACCTCCGACGGCACGGTCGACCTCGACCTGGCCGTCCCCAAGGAGATGGGTGGCGCCGGCGGCGCGGCCAACCCCGAGCAGCTCTTCGCGGCCGGGTACGCCGCCTGCTTCCACTCGGCGCTGCGCCTGGTCGCCCGGAAGGCCCGGGCCGACGTCAGCGGCTCGGTCGTGGACGCCGAGGTCGGCATCGGCCCGAACGGCGACGGCGGATTCACCCTCACCGTCGCCCTGGTGGTCGACCTGCCGTCGGTGCCGCGTACCGCCGCCGAGGAACTCGTCGCCCAGGCCCACCAGGTGTGCCCGTACTCCAACGCCACCCGGGGCAACATCGAGACCACCCTGACCGTGCGGGACGCCGCATGACGACCAACCGGGAGATCCACCTCGCGTCCCGGCCCGACGGCTGGCCCACCCCGGAGAACTTCCGCCTGGTCGCCGCGCCCGTCCCGACCGCCGGTGACGGTCAGCTCGTGGTGCGCAACCTGGTCATGTCGGTCGACCCGTACATGCGCGGGCGGATGAACGACGTGAAGTCCTACGTCCCGCCGTTCCGGCTCGACGCCCCGCTCGACGGAGGCGCGGTCGGCGAGGTGGTGCAGAGCCGGGCCGAGGGCTTCGCCCCCGGTGACGTGGTGCTGCACGGCCTCGGCTGGCGGGAGTACGCCCGGCTCGACGCCGGCTCCGCCCGCAAGGTCGACCCGACGCTCGCGCCGGTCAACGCGTACCTGAGCGTGCTCGGGATGACGGGTCTGACCGCGTACGCCGGCCTGCTGGAGGTCGCCGGCATGCGCGAGGGCGAGACGGTCTTCGTCTCCGCCGCCGCCGGTGCGGTGGGCAGCCTGGTCGGGCAGATCGCGAAGCTGCGGGGCGCGGCGCGGGTGATCGGCAGCGCCGGCTCACCCGCCAAGGTCGAGCGCCTGCGCACGCTCGGCTTCGACGCCGCCTTCGACTATCACGACGGCCCGGTACGCGACCAGCTCCGCGCCGCCGCGCCGGACGGGATCGACGTGTACTTCGACAACGTCGGCGGCGACCATCTGGAGGCGGCGATCGCCGCGCTGCGCCCGCACGGCCGGGCAGCGATCTGCGGCATGATCGCCCAGTACAACGCCACCGAGCCGCCGGCCGCCCCGCGCAACCTGGCCCTGGTGATCGGCAAGCAGCTCACCCTGCGCGGCTTCCTCGTCAACTCGTACGGCCACCTGCGCGAGCAGTTCGTGCGGGAGGCGTCCGGCTGGCTGCGCGAGGGCCGGCTGCACCAGGACGAGACCGTGGTCGACGGCATCGAGAACGCCCCGGCCGCCTTCCTCGGTCTGCTGCGCGGCGAGAACCTCGGCAAGATGCTCGTCCGCCTGTGAACTCCGCCACCTCGCCTGCGATGGGTGGGGTGGGGTGAGGTGGTAGCAGGGGACCCTTGTTACCGCTTTTTGCGTAGCAGGGGACCCCTGCAGGCACCTCGGGGCGCCAGCAGCAGGGCGCCCGCAGGCACCCGGGCGGCGGCGTCGTGGTGCTGAGCGAGTCGTTGCCGGGGTGGCGTGCGGTCCGGGCCGCTGGACGTCGGCGGGCGGGTGCCCGAGCGGGCGGTAGGCTCGCGACATGACGGTGGCGGTACGGGTCATTCCCTGTCTGGACGTGGACGCCGGACGCGTGGTCAAGGGCGTCAACTTCGTCGACCTGCGGGACGCCGGCGACCCGGTCGAGCTGGCCGCGGCGTACGACCGGGCCGGCGCGGACGAGCTCACCTTCCTCGACGTGACCGCCTCCTCCGACGACCGGGGCACCATGCTCGACGTGGTCCGCCGGACCGCCGAGTCGGTCTTCATCCCGCTCACCGTCGGCGGGGGCGTCCGCCGGGTCACCGACGTGGACGTGCTGCTCCGGGCGGGCGCGGACAAGGTCGGCGTGAACACCGCCGCCATCGCCCGCCCCGAGCTGATCGCCGAGATCGCCGAGCGGTTCGGCCGGCAGGTGCTCGTGCTCTCCCTCGACGTGCGGCGGGCACCGGCCGGCACCACCGGCAGCGGATTCGAGGTGACCACCCACGGCGGCCGGCGTGGCACCGGCCTGGACGCGGTGGAGTGGGCGCACCGGGTGGCCGGGCTTGGCGCGGGCGAGATCCTGCTCAACTCGATGGACGCCGACGGCACGAAGGCCGGCTTCGACCTGGAGCTGATCCGTGAGGTGCGGGCGGTCGTCGACGTACCGGTGATCGCCTCCGGCGGGGCCGGGGCGGTGGCCCACTTTCCGCCGGCCGTGGCGGCGGGTGCCGACGCGGTGCTCGCGGCCAGCGTCTTCCACTTCGGCGAGCTGAGCATCGGCGACGTGAAGGACGCCCTGCACACCGCCGGGCACCCGGTCCGACTGCCCGTGGCCGCGCCGGCCGTGGTGCCCGCCGAGGCCTGACGCCCAGCCACCGGGGGCGGGCGCACGGCAGAACGTCAGTCTGCTGTGCGGCCGGGCCGCCGGGCCGGGGAGTCCTCTCGGCGTCGGCGGTCAGCGCGGACACGTCTCGGGTCCGTCGGGCGCCACCGGCTGTCGGGTCACTCGATGGCGCGGATCCCGCCCGACCTGCCGGTCAGCTCCGGTCGCGGTCCGGACCGCCGCCCTCCGGCGAGCGGCGCGGGGTCGGAATCGACCGCTTGACGTACTCGTGGACCGCGGCGGCGTGCTCCTCCTCCGGCAGCACCCAGTCGGCGTGCCCCGGCGCGTGTCGCCGGCTCAGCGCGGTCTGTACCGTGTCGACGGCGGTGGAGAGTCCGGCCGGCGGCCGGGTGCGCCAGAGCTGCTCACCCTCGGGCGTGATCCGGAACCAGCCGTCGGTGACGCTCACCAGTCCCGCGCCGGCCAGGCGACGCACCGCCGTCTCCACCTCGTGCCGCTGCGGAATCGCCTGGTTGAGGTGGTCGGCGGTGGAGAGCACGTCGGTGAGGCGGACCCCCTCCGGCCGTCGACTCGACGGGGCCCGGCGGTGCCGTCCGGCGCCGCTGGCGATCACCAGTGCCACGAAGATCCAGGCGTCCGACCAACGCCATCCCTCAGCCCCCATGGGGAAATGATGCCGGCTGAGTGGCCCGGAGTAAAACATCCGCTTCCGCGCTCGCGGGACGCCCAGCTCAGACCGGTTCGGCCAACGGTCGCACCGGCGAGTCGGCCGGGGCGACGGTGACCAGTGGCAGGAACGCCTGGGTCAGCGGGCCGATACCCAGCGCGTAGGCGACCGTCCCGACCCCGACCGTGCCGCCCAGCAGCCAGCCCAGCGCGAGCACGGTCACCTCGATGACCGTCCGGACCAGGCGGACCGACCGGCCCGGGTGGCGGGCGACGTACCCGGTCATCAGCCCGTCGCGCGGCCCGGGGCCGAACCGCGCGCCGAGGTAGAGCGCGGTGGCCAGGCCGTTGAGCAGGACACCGGCGACGAGCAGCGCCCCCCGGGCGGCGATCGGGCGTACGTCGGGCAGCAGCGCGAGGCCGGCGTCGATCACCAGGCCGACGACGAGGACGTTGCTCACCGTGCCGAGGCCGGGACGTTGCCGCAGCGGCACCCAGAGCAGCAGCACCAGGATTCCGGCGAGGATGGTGACGGTGCCGAAGGAGAGCCCGGTACGCCGGGCCACGCCCTGGTGGAGGACGTTCCACGGGTCCAGGCCGAGGCTCGACTCGATCATGAACGCCATGCTGACGCCGTAGAGCGCCAGTCCGGCGTAGAGCTGGACCAGGCGTCGAGGCAGGCGGTCACGGAGGTTGCCAGTCAGGGCCATGCATGCCAACCTAAGGGCCAATATCGGGGTTGTGAGAGAGCCAATCGGGAGGGAGTGGCCATGACCAGCCAGGTGCGCGGGGGGCAACTGGCCCGTCTGCTCGGCCAGTGGCATGCCCTGCCGGGCCGTCGCCGCTCTCCGGACTACGCCGCTCTCGCCGCCGCCGTTCGCGGCCTGCTCGCCGACGGCCGGCTGCCGCTGGGGGTACGCCTACCGGCCGAGCGGGAACTCGCCGAGGCGCTGCGGATCAGCCGGACCACGGTCACCGCCGCCTACCGCGAGTTGCGCGAGAGTGGGCACCTGACCAGTCGGCGCGGGGCGGGGAGCTGGACCATGCTCCCCGGTGGCCACCGGGTGGCCAGCTCCGGCCTGTGGACGCCGCAGGACGACCTGGACATGATCGACCTCGGCATCGCCGCGCTGGCCGCCCCGCCGGAGCTGATCCCGGCTACCCGGGCCGCCACCGAGGACCTGCCGCGCTACCTGGGCAGCGCCGGCTACCACCCGACCGGGATCATCGAGCTGCGGGAGGCGATCGCCCGGTCGTACGCCGAGCGCGGCCTGCCCACCAGCCCCGAGCAGATCATGGTCACCAACGGCACCCAGCACGCGCTGGACCTGGTGCTGCGGCTGGCGCTCGCCCCGGCCAGCAGCGTGCTCGTGGAGTCGCCGACCTATCCCAACGCGCTGGCCGCCCTCGCCGCGCGACGGGCCCGGATCGCCACCCACGGGCTCGCGGTCGACGCCGGCTGGGACGCGGAGCTGCTGCTCGGCAGCATCCGTCAGTCCCGGCCCCGGCTGGCCTACCTGATCCCCGACTTCCAGAATCCGACCGGCCATCTCATGCCGGCCGAGCTGCGCGAGCGGGTGGTCGGGGCGGCCCACGCGGCCGGCACCGACCTGGTGGTCGACGAGTCCTTCGTCGACCTGCCGCTGGACGGCACGCCCCTGCCCCCGCCCACCGCCACCTTCGACCGGCACTCGCGGGTGATCACCATCGGGGGGATGAGCAAACCGTACTGGGGTGGCCTGCGCATCGGCTGGGTCCGTGCCTCCGCCCCGCAGGTGCAGCGGCTCGCCGCCGCCCGGATCGGGGTGGACATGTCCAGCCCGGTGCTGGACCAGCTCGTCGCGGTCCACCTGCTCGCCGAGGCGTCGACGATCGTGACCGCCCGCCGAACGCAGCTGGCCCGCCAGCGGGACGCGCTGCTGGCCGCGCTGGCCGAGCGGTTGCCCCAGTGGCGGGTCGCCGTGCCGCGTGGTGGGGTGACCCTCTGGGCGGAGCTGGACGGGCCGGTCTCCAGCGCCCTCGCCCGGGCCGCCGAGGAGGTCGGCGTACGCCTCGCGCCCGGCCCCCGGTTCGGGCTGGACGGCACGCTGGAGCGCTTCCTGCGGCTGCCGTTCACCCTGCCCGCCGCCGACCTGGTCGACGCGGTGCACCGGATCGCCGCGGTCCGGTACGACCTGGACCGGGCCGGCCGACCGCAGTGGCGCGAGCCCTCCGTCATCGCCTGACCCCACCGCCGAACCCGGCAGAACGCTGACCCCACCGCCGAACCCGGCAGAACGCTGACCCCACCGCCGAACCCGGCAGAACACGGACCGGCCCCTGGGACGGCCCCACGAGGTGGGGCCGTCCCAGGGGCCGGGTGGGTCAGATCTCGGCGAGCGCGCCGTCGTACATCTTCTCGATCTCGGTGGCGAAGTTGGTCTCCACCCCGCGCCGCTTGATCTTCAGCGACGGGGTGATCTCGCCGTCCTCGATGGTCAGGTCGCGCGGCAGGATGGTGACCTTCTTGATGGTCTCCCAGCGGTTGAGCTTGCTGTTCAGCTCCGCGACGTATCCCTCGACCATCTCCTTCGCCTGCGGCGAGGTGACGATCGCGGTGTAGTCGCGGCCCTCCAGCGGACCGCCCGCGGCCCAGCCCTTGATCGCGTCCGGGTCGAGGGTGACCAGCATCGTGCAGAAGTTGCGGGCCTGGCCGATCACGATCGCCTGCGAGGTGTACGGGCAGATCGCCTTGAACATGCCCTCGATGAGCGACGGCGCGACGTACTTGCCGCCGGAGGTCTTGACCAGGTCCTTCTTCCGGTCGGTGATCTTCAGGTAGCCGTCGGCGTCGAGGGTGCCGATGTCACCGGTGCGGAAGAAGCCGTCCTCGGTAAACGCGGCGGCGGTCTCCTCGGGCAGGTTGTGGTAGCCGCGCATCACCGGCCGGCCCCGGAGCAGGATCTCCCCGTCGGTGTCGATCCGGCACTCCAGGTCGCCCATGGCCTGGCCGACGGTGCCGATCCGCAGCCCGTCCGGCCGGTTCACGAAGTTGCCGGCGCTGCTCTCGGTCAGCCCGTACCCCTCGGAGATCGGCAGGTTCGCCGCGGCGAAGAAGGTGGCGATGTCCGGGCTCAGCGGCGCGGAACCGGACACCAGCACCCGGATCCGGCCGCCGAGCCGATCCTGGATCTTGCTGAAGACCAGCTTCTCGGCCAGCCGGTGGCGCAACCGGAGCCCGCCCGGGACCGGCTTGCCCGCCTGCTCCAGGGCGACCTTCTCCTTGCCGACCCGGACCGCCCAGGCGAAGATCTTCGCCTTCACGCCGCCGGCGTCGCGCGCGGTGGTGACCGACTTGTTGTAGACCTTCTCGAAGACCCGGGGCGCGCCGCACATCAGCGTCGGGCGGACCACGGAGAGCATGTCGACCAGCTTGTCCACCCGGCCGTCGACGTAGGTCGGCAGGCCGACGTGGGTCGCCCCGCAGAGCAGGGTCTTGCCGAACGAGTGGGACAGCGGGAGCCAGAGGTACTGGAGGTCGTCGCTGCGCAGCAGCCCGACGTCGGCCTGCGCCACGCCCTCCCAGCACCAGCCGCCGTGCAGCAGCTCGACGCCCTTGGGTCGGCCGGTGGTGCCCGAGGTGTAGATCAGCGTGGCCAGGTGGTCCGGTCCGAGTCGCTCGACGATCCCGTCGACCAGGCCCGGCTCGGCGGCCAGCGCCCGCGCTCCCCGCTCCTCCAGTTCGGCGAGGGTGAGCTGGGGGACGGCCGCGTCCGGGTCGGCGGTGCCGTCGAAGAGGACCACGTGGGTCAGCGCCGGCAGGTCCGCCCCGGCGACCTTGGCGGCCTGGGTGGGGTTCTCGGCGAAGAGCACCCGCGAGCCGGAGTCGGCGACGATGTAGCAGGTGTCCTCCGGCTCGGTGGTCGGGTAGACCGTGGTGGTCGCCCCGCCCGCGCACATCACGCCGAGGTCGGCGACGACCCACTCCAGCCGGGTGTTGGCCAGGATCGCCACCCGGTCCTCCAGCCCGATGCCGAGACCGTGCAGGCCGGCAGCGACCGCCTTGGCCCGGTGCCCCACCTGTTCCCAGGTCAGCCAGACCGGTCCCGAGTCGTCGGGGGCGGGGTGGGCGAAGGCGGGGCGGTCCGGGGTGGCCGCCACACGCTTGAGGAACATGTCCGGGATCGAACGGTACGGTACATCGAGAGCCATCGCTGCAGCCGCCTTCAGGGGGTGGTGACGTGATCGTGGTCACGCTGGGTCTGCGGTTACCGAAGGGTATTGCGTACACCGGGTCATCGGCTAGCCCCGGCCCCCCGGCGCCGCCGTGTCCCGGGGCGATCAGTTGTACCGGGCGGCGTTGAGCGACCAGTCCCAGGTGGCCCTGATCCAGCCCCGCCGGGCCGCCACGAACCGGTGGGTGGCCGGGTCGGCCGTGCGCAGCAGCGCGGTCTCCCGCTCCGTGTACGTCGCGAGCGTCCGGTTGAACAGGTCCGCCGCCGCCAGCAGGGCGGCCTGCTCGGGGCCCTTCTCCTCCCCGGCGATGGCGGCGACCAAATTGTGCCCGTCGCCGGTCAGGCGGTACTCCTTGCCGTAGGAGAAGACGTCGTTGCACCAGCACACCAGGTCCGCGGCGAGGGTCTCCAGGGCGGCCAGGGCCGGGTCGGTCCGTTCGTCCGGCGGCGGTCCGTCGTACGCCAGGTCGGTGAGGGTGAAGCTCGGGTGGACCGCGCCGGTGTGCCGGCGCATCTGCACGTACTCGGCGACGCCGGGCACCCGCTGGTGCTCCCGGTTGGCCGCCTCCCAGAGCAGCGCCAGGAGGTACTCCCGCAGTTGACCGGTGAAGGTGAGCAGCACAGCCGGGCGGGCGTGCGCGCGGACCCGCCGGCACAGGTCGTGCAGCGCGGCCCCGCGCGGGCCGGCGGTGCCGATCAGCGCCGACGGCGCCGAGTCGCCGCGCAGGTCGAGGACGTCGAGCAGGCCCGCCACGGTGGGGGCCAACCGGGTCGGCGTTTCGCCCAGCCCGTCCTCGTCGCAGGCGTCGTCCACCGCGAAGAGCCAGGTGATCAGATCGGTCAGCAGGCGGAGCCGCTCCACCGACGCCTCCGGGCAGGCCCGACCGGCCAGTTCGGCGGCAGCGGCCCCGGCCAGCCGTCGTCGACTCTCGGCGGACCCGGTCAGGCCGAGCCGTTCCGCCCAGTCGGCGCTGTCTGCGGCGACCTGCGCGACCGCCGGGTGGCACCGGCCCGGGAACGGTGGTTCCCGTAGCGTAGAAAGCGCGAAACTCCGCATGCCACCCCCTGCCACACCGTCCCGGGCGGGGCGGACCGACAAATCCGTGCGGGGGCAAGATATCGGACTTGTTCTTTCCGTTCGCCCCCGCCCCGGTCGACGGCTGTCCCGTCCCTGCCCGGCGGCCGTGCGCGCCGTCGCCGGTCCGCCTCGGGGCGGATCAGAGGCCCAGGTTGGCGGTGCGCAGCCGCTCCACGGTCGCCGTCGCCCCGTCGAGCTGCACCCGGGCCGCGCGTTGCCGGCCGGACAGGAAGAGAGTCAGCTCGCCGGGGGCCCCGACCAGCCGGAGCGCCTCCCCGCCGCGCCCGCAGCGCACCTCTCCGTAATCCGGGGCCTGGACGAGCAGGCTCGCCGGGAACCGGCGCAGGGCGAGGCGGGCCAGCGGGGAGACCCGCTTCCAGAGCGCGCCGTGCAGCCCGGCCGGCAGGTCGCGGGGCTGCCAACCGGGGGCGGCCCGCCGGACGTCCTCGTGGTGGATGAAGAACTCCATGGTGTTGACCAGTTCGTCGGTCAGCGGGTTGCTCAACGGGCTCCACACCGGCGGCCGGCGCACCTGCGCCACCAGTTCGGCCCAGGGCCGCGCCGCGAAACGCAGCCGCACCCGTTCGGCGTACCCGCGTAGCGGCGGCAGCAGGATCCCGCCCGCCGCGTCCGGCCGGCGCTCCCGGACCACCAGGTGGGCGGCGAGGTCCCGGGCCACCCAGCCCTCGTTCAGGGTGGGCGCGTCGGGGCCGAGGGCCAGCATGAGGTCGGCGAGCGCCTGGCGCTCCGATCGGGCGTACCGCGGCATTCCCCGATGGTAGGCCGCGCCCCGCCGAACGGCCCGTCGTGGCACGGCACGCCACTCGTGCCACAGCGGACAAATCCGAACCCGGGTCGCCGGGCGGGACACCGACCGGTAAGGATGAGGGAGATAATTGCGGCTTACGGCGGGGGAAGTAGAGCGTGTCGAGCAGGACGAGTACGGCCGTGCTCGCCCGGGGCCTTCGGGTCCTCGGGCGGGCCGTTCGGGAACAACCACGGATCTTCACGGTCGCGGTCGCCGGCAGCGTGCTCTTCGGCGCGATGGTGATCGGCAGCGCGTACGTGATCGGCGCGGTGGTGGGCGACGTGGTGGTGCCCTCGATCGCCAGCGGCTCGGTGGAGACCGGCGTGCTGGCGCTGGCCGCCGCCGCCCTCTTCGGGATCAGCCTGCTGCGGGTGGTCGGCATCTTCGGGCGTCGGCTCGGTGCCGGCTACATGCAGTACCGCCTCCAGGCGTCCTACCGCCGCCGGGTGACCCGACGCTATCTGGACCTGCCGTTGTCCTGGCACCAGCGGCACGCCACCGGCACCCTGCTCTCCAACGCCAACTCCGACGTGGAGGCCGCCTGGTACCCGATCGCGCCGCTGCCCTTCGCGGTCGGCACGCTGGTGATGGTGGCCGGGGCGATCGTCACGCTCTTCGTCACCGACTGGGCGTTCGCCCTGGTCGGGGTGGCCGTCTTCCCCGCCCTGTTCACGCTCAACGTGGTCTACTCCCGGCGGATGGCCCCCCGCCAGGCCCGCGCCCAGCAGTTGCGGGCCGAGGTCAGCGGCATCGCCCACGAGAGCTTCGACGGCGCGCTGGTGGTCAAGACGATGGGCCGGGAGGCGCAGGAGACCCACCGGTTCGCCACCCGCGCGGCGGAACTGCGCGACGCGCTGATCGCCGTCGGCCGGCTGCGCGGCCTGTTCGACCCGCTGCTGGAGACCCTGCCCAGCATCGGCACCCTCGCCGTGCTGGTGGTCGGCGCGATCCGGCTGCGCCAGGACGCGATCACCGTCGCCGAACTCATCAGCGTCGCGTTCCTGTTCACCGTGCTGGCGGTGCCGGTGCGGGCCATCGGCTGGGTCCTCGCCGAGCTGCCGCGCAGCGTGGCCGGCTGGGACCGGGTGCAGCAGGTGCTCCGCGCCACCGGCGAGATGGCCTACGGGGACCGGGTCCTCGACCACACCGGCGGCGGTCCGGCCACCCTCGCCTTCGCCGACGTCTCCTTCCGGTACGAACCGGCCGAGGCGCACCTGCCCGGGGCCGAGGTGCTCGGCGCGGTCACCTTCACCGTGCCCGCCGGGCGCACCGTCGCCCTGGTCGGTCCGACCGGGTCCGGCAAGTCGACCATCGCCGCCCTGGCGGTGCGTCTGGTCGACCCGGACGCGGGCACCGTCACCCTCGACGGGGTCGACCTGCGGGAGTTGACCGCCGCGTCGCTGGCCGGCAACGTCGCGCTGGTCGCCCAGGTGCCGTTCGTCTTCGACGACACGGTGCGCGGCAACGTCACCCTGGACCGGCCGGACATCGGTGACGACGACGTCTGGGCGGCGCTGCGGCTGGCCGAGGCGGACGGTTTCGTCGCGGCCCTGCCCGACGGGCTGGACACCCGGGTCGGTGAGCGGGGCACCTCGCTCTCCGGCGGGCAGCGGCAGCGTCTCACCCTGGCCCGCGCGCTCGCCGGCCGACCCCGGCTGCTGGTGCTCGACGACGCGACCAGCGCGGTCGACCCCCGGGTCGAGTCGGCCATCCTGGCCGGGCTGCGCTCCTCGGCGACCGGTGGGACGGGTGCGGGCACCTCGATCCTGGTGGTGGCGTACCGACGCGCCACCATCGCCCTGGCCGACGAGGTCATCTACGTCGAGCAGGGCCGGGTGGTGGCCCGGGGCACACACGCCGAACTGCTCGCCACCGTGCCCGGCTACGTGGACCTGGTCACCGCGTACGAGCAGGCGGAGGCCGAACGCGAGCAGGCCCGTACGTACCAGGACCCGGCGGTGGTCCCGGTGACCACGGGCCTCGAAGTGGAGATGGACCGGTGAGCGCGAGGAGTGAGCTTGCGAGCCCCGCAGTCGGGAACGGAGGGCGGGCGCGGTGAGCGCGAGGAGTGAGCTTGCGAGTCCCGCAGTCGCGAACGAGAGGCTGACCCGGTGAGCGCGGTCGTGGTGGAGGAGAAGGTGGAACCGGTGGGCGGGTCGGGACAGCCGCCGGAGCGGACCGAGACGGCCTGGCGCACCATGCGCCGGGGCCTGGCGCTCTCCCCGGAACTGCGGGTGGGGCTGGCCGGCACGCTGGCTCTGGCGCTGGTCTTCATGGTCGGCCGGGCCGCCGTGCCGGTGGCGGTGCAGCAGGGCATCGACCGGGGTCTGGTCGGCGGGATCGACCTGGGCACGGTCGGGACGGTGGTCGCCCTGACCGCCGCGACGCTGGTGGTGACCACGGTCTGTGGCTACCTGATGATGCGCCGGCTGTTCACGGTCAGCGAGACGGCGTTGGCCAACGTCCGGACCCGGGCGTTCCGGCACGTGCACGACCTGTCGATGCTGCACCAGCAGTCCGAGCGGCGCGGTTCGCTGGTGTCCCGGGTGACCAGCGACGTCGACCAGATCACCCAGTTCCTGCAGTGGGGCGGGGTGATCCTCATGATCAACCTCGGCCAGCTCGTGGTCACCACGATCGTCATGCTCGTCTACTCCTGGCAGCTGACCCTGGTGGTCTTCGCCGCCTTCCTGCCGGCCGTGCTGGTGATCCGGGCCCTCCAGCGCCGGCTGGGCGCGGCGTACGGGGTGGTCCGGCAGCGGCTGGGGGCGATGCTCGGCGCGGTCGCGGAGAGCGTGGTCGGCGCGCCGGTCATCCGGGCGTACGGGATCGCCGGGCGGACCTCCCGGCGGCTGGACGAGGCGATCGACGACCACCGGCGGGCCCAGCAGCGGGCCATCCGGTTCAGCATCCTGGGCAGCTCGGTCGGGGAGCTGGCGGCCGGTGTCGCCCTGGCCGGCGTGGTCGTGGTCGGGGTGAGCCTCGGCGCGGACCGTACGCTCTCGGTCGGCCAGATCACCGCCTTCCTGTTCCTGGTGACCCTGTTCATCCAGCCGGTGCAGATCGCCACCGAGGTGCTCAACGAGGCCCAGAACGCGATCGCCGGCTGGCGGCGGGTGCTGGACGTGCTGGACCTGAGCCCGGACGTGGCCGACCCGGGGGAGCAGGGGCGCCAGCTGCCGCCGGGTCCCCTGGACGTCCGGTTCGCGCGGGTGGGCTTCGCGTACCCGGGTGGGCCGCCGGTGCTGCACGACATCGACCTGGAGATCCCGGCGAAGACCCGGGTGGCGGTGGTCGGCGAGACCGGCAGCGGCAAGACCACCTTCGCCAAGCTGCTCACCCGGCTGATGGATCCGACCACCGGCACCGTGCTGCTCTCCGGCGTGCCGCTGGAGCAGGTGCGGTTCGACTCGCTGCGCAGCCGGGTGGTCATGGTGCCGCAGGACGGATTCCTCTTCGACGCGACGGTGGGGGAGAACGTCCGCTTCGCCAGGCCGGAGCTCACCGACGAGCAGATCGTCGCGGCCTTCACCGAGCTGGGGCTGGTCGACTGGTTGGAGGGGCTGCCGTCCGGGCTGGACACTCCGGTCGGGGAGCGGGGCGAGGCGCTCAGCGTGGGGGAGCGGCAGCTGGTCGCGCTCGCCCGCGCGTACGTCGCCGACCCGGACCTGCTGGTGCTGGACGAGGCGACCAGCGCGGTCGACCCGGCCACCGAGGTGCGCCTCCAGAAGACCCTGGACGCGGTGACCCGGGGCCGGACCACCCTTGCCATCGCGCACCGGCTCTCCACCGCGCAGGCGGCCGACGAGGTGATCGTGGTGGACCGGGGCCGGGTGGTGCAGCGTGGCCCGCACGACGAACTGATCCGGGACCCGGGCTCGGTGTACGGGCTGCTCTACGCCTCGTGGCTGGAGCAGACCCGGTGATCCGGAAGCTGGGTGATCCGCTGGACGCCCGTGTCCGGGTGCTCTAACCTCCTGGGTTAGGTTAGCCTAACCTACGGAAAGGGGCGGTCATGCGACCGAGCAGCGCCGAAACGGTCCGGACCCTGGTCGCCGGCCGCCTCCCCGGGCTGGTGCACCTGGCGCACCGCCCGGGGCCGTATCAGGTCCGGCACGTCACCGACCCCGACGGTCGGGTGTTGATGCTCGTGCCGGTGGTCAGCGACCTGGCCGCCGCGCTGCGCCCCACCGGGGCCGCCCGGGACGACGCCGCGGTGGTGCTCGACGTGCTGGACCTGCCCCCGGCGGCGGGTGCGCCGTCGCTGGGCCGGGCCTGGGTCTCCGGGTGGGCGGCCCGGCTGGACGGGGCGGACGCCCGCGACGCCGCAGTCGACTTCGCCACCGTGGAGCCGACCGGCGACCTGCTCGACGTCGGCACCCGGTTCCGGCTGTACCGCTTCGAGGTGGCCGAGGCCCGCCTGGACATCGCCGGGGAGGTGTGGCGCGTCCCGCGCGACGAGTACGCCGCCGCCGACCCGGATCCGCTGCACCCGGTCGAGGGCGCGCTCCTGGCCGACCTCGCCGAGCACCACGGCGACCAGATCGCCGCCTACCTGCGCCGACAGCTCGGCCGGCTCGGCGAGCGGGCCGGCGCGCCGCCCCGGATCGTCCGCGTCGACCGGTACGGCCTGGTGGTGTCCCTGGGTGGGCCCGGCGCGCGGCAACGGGCCCGGTTGTCGTTCCCCCGGCCGGTCGCCGACCACGCCGACCTGGCCCGGCTGCTGCACCCGGTGCTCTGCCGGCACCGGGCGTCGGCCCGACCGGCCTGACCCCGCCCCTGGGCGCGGCCCGGGTGGTAGCAGGGGTCCCCTCTCACCGCTTTTTGCCGAGCAGGGGTCCCCTGCAAACACCCGGGCCCAAAGGGCCGACCGGGTCAGCCGGGGAAGACCTCGTCCAGCGGCCCGGTCAGGTATCGCTGCACGCCGGGGCCCACTGCGGCGACCAGGGTCTCCGGCGGCGCGGAGGCCAGCGGCTCCAGCCGGACGACGTACCGCATCAGCACCAGCCCGCCCATCTGGGCGGCGACCAGCGCGCCACGCAGCGGCCGCTCGGCCGGGTCGGCGTCGAGGTGCTGGAGCACCCGGCGCAGCACCTGGGTGACCAGGAACTCCCGCAGCAGCCGGGCGGTCCACTCGGTGGTCACCGCCGAGCGCAGCAGCGCCACCCCGGCCATCCCGGCCGGTGAGTCCCAGACCGCGAGGAAACCCCGGACCAGCCTTTCACCGATGCCCTGCGGATCGCCGTCGAGCACGCCGGGCAGCAGCCGTCCCGGGTCGATCGGGGCGTTCATCGCGGCCAGGAAGAGCTTGTCCTTGCTGCCGAAGTAGTGGTGGACCAGAGCCGGGTCGACCCCGGCCGCGCCGGCGATCGCCCGGATCGACGCCGCGTCGAACCCCCGTGCGGCGAACGCCGTCCGGGCCGCGTCGAGGATCGCCTCCCGGGTGTCCGGGTTGCCCGGTCGTCGTCCGGTCCGTCCGCTCATCGCCGCCTCTCGCCGTCGTCAACCGCTGCGTCGGCGCAGCGTGGCCGCGGCGAGCACCAGGGCCAGCAGCGCCGACGCGGCCACCACCGCCAGGTCCCGCCACATCGTGGCGGTGGGCTCGGCGTGCGCGCCGATCTCCCGCAACGCCTCGACCGCGTACGACAGGGGCAGCGCGTCGCTGACCGCCCGGAGCCAGCCGGCCATCTGCTCCCGTGGGACGAAGAGCCCGCAGAGCAGGAGCTGGGGGGCCACCACGACCGGCATGAACTGTACGGCCTGGAACTCGGTGCGGGCGAAGGCGCTGCACAGCAGCCCCAGCGCCATGCCGAGCAGGGCGGTGACCACGGCGATGACGACGACCAGCCCGCCACTGCCGGCGGTGTCCAGGTCGAGCAGCCCGTACGCCACCGCGCCACTCACCACCGCCTGCACCGTGGCGGCCAGCCCGAAGGCCAGGGCGTACCCGAGGAGCAGGTCGAGCTTGCCCAGCGGGGTGGTGAGCAGCCGTTCCAGGGTGCCGGTGGTGCGTTCGCGCAGCATCGCGATGCTGGTCACCAGGAACATCACCATGAAGGGGAAGAACCCGAGCATGACCAGGGCGACCCGGTCGAAGGTGGACGGTTGCCCGGGTGGGGTGGGCTGCTCGGCGTACATGAAGTGGACCAGCGCGAGCAGTGCGCCGGGGACCACGACCAGCAGGGCGATCGTGCGTGGGTCGTGGCGGAGCTGGCGCAGCACCCGCCCGGCGGTGGCCGCCACGATGCGGGGGTTCACGACTGCTCCCGTCCGGCGCGACCCGCCTCGGTCGCCCGGATCAGGCGCAGGAACGCCTCGTCCAGGTCCGTCACGCCGGCCGCCGCGCGCACCCCGTCGGGGGTGTCGTCGGCGAGCAACCTGCCCTGCCGGATCAGCAGCAGCCGGTCGCAGCGGGCGGCCTCGTCCATCACGTGGCTGGAGACCAACAGGGTGGTGCCGGCGGCGGCCATCTCGTGGAACCGGGCCCAGAGGTCGGCCCGGAGCACCGGGTCCTGCCCGACGGTGGGCTCGTCGAGCACGACCAGCTCCGGTCGGCCGACCAGGACGCAGGCCAGGGAGACCCGGCTGCGCTGCCCGCCGGAGAGGGACCCGGCCAGTTGACCGGCGGCCTCGGCGAGCCCGACCTCGGCCGTCGCGCGGTCGGCGTCGGCCCGGTCGCGCCCGTGCACCGCAGCGAAGTACCGCACGTTCTCCCGGACCGTCAGGTCGGCATAGACGCTCGGCGCCTGGGTCAGGTACCCGACCCGCTGGCGCAGGGCCGGTGTCCCGGCCGGGTGGCCGAGCACCGTCACCGTCCCGGAGCTGACCGTCTGCACCCCGACCACCGCGCGCATCAGGGTGGTCTTGCCGCTGCCGCTCGGGCCGAGCAGCCCGGTCACCGTGCCGCGTGGCACGGTGCAGCTCACGCCGTCCAGCACCCGGTGTCCGCCCCGGTCGACCACGAGGCCGTCCAGGGTGATCGCACTGTCCATGCGAGTCTCCCTCGAATTCATCACCCGTTGAACTCAACGCTAGTTGACTTCCGGTCGGGGCACAACGGTCCGTCCCCGCCCGTCGTCGGGGACCGTTTCCGATCAGCGGTGGTCCCGATGCCGGGACGCCCTGTCGGCCGGTGTCGTCCGGCGAAGCGGGACGGGGCTGGGACGTCCGCGCCGCGTGCGGGACAATGGGTGACTGTGCCCGTACCTGACGCGCCGGTGACCGGCGTTCCCGCCAGCCCGACCCGCCCGGCCCCCACCGGGCCGGTCCGTCCGTCCCGGCTCGACCCGGCCGTCGCGGCCCGACTGCGCCGTGGCGCCGACGGCCTGGTCGCCGCCGTGGTCCGTCAGCACGACTCCGGCGAGGTGCTGATGGTCGCCTGGATGGACGACGAGGCGCTGCACCGCACGCTGACCACCGGTCGGGCCACCTACTGGTCCCGCAGTCGCCAGGAGTACTGGGTCAAGGGCGCCACCTCCGGTCACCACCAGTACGTCCGCTCGGTCGCCCTGGACTGCGACGGCGACGCGCTGCTGGTCAGCGTCGACCAGGTCGGCCCGGCCTGCCACACCGGCCGGCGCAGCTGCTTCTCGGAGGACCTGCCGGTGGTGACCGGCCGACCGGCGGAACCGCCGGTCGTGACCGGCCGCCCCGGGGATCCGCCGACCGGCGACCCGGCCGGGGAACCGTCGGTCACCGACGGTGGGGCGGGTGCGGCATGACCGACGGCACGGTGAGCCCTGACCTGGCCGCCTTCACCGAACTGGCGGCCCGCTGGCGGGTCGTCCCGGTCATCCGACGGCTGTTGGCCGACGGCGAGACCCCGGTCGGGGTCTACCGCAAGCTCGCCGGTGGTCCGGGCACCTTCCTGCTCGAATCCGCCGAGCAGGGAGTCGGCTCGGCCGGGCTGGCCTGGTCCCGGTACAGCTTCATCGGCGTCCGCAGCAGCGCCACCCTGGTCGAGCGGAACGGCGAGGCCACCTGGCTCGGACGGCCCCCCGCCGGCCTGCCCACCGGGGGCGACCCGGCCCGGGTGCTGCGCGACACGGTGGCCGCGCTGGCCGGGCCGGCGTTCGACCCGACCAGCGGTATGCCCCCGCTGACCGGCGGCATGGTCGGCTACCTCGGGTACGACCTGATCCGCCGCATCGAGCGGCTGCCCAGCCTCAGCGAGGACGACCTCGGCGTGCCCGAACTGGGCATGATGCTCGCGACCGACCTGGTGGTCCTGGACCACTACGAGGGTTCGGCGATCCTCATCGCCAACGCGGTCCTGCCGCCGGCGGACGAGCCCGACCGCGCCGCCGAGGTGGCCGCCGCCTACCACCACGCGATCGGCCGTCTGGACGCGATGACCTCGGCGCTCTCCCGGCCGAACGCACCGATGATCTCCACGGTCGACCGCCCGCCGGTCGGCGCGGTGACCTGCCGGACGGCCGAGGGGAACTACCCGAAGGCGGTGGAGGCGGCCAAGGAGGCGATCCGGGCCGGGGAGTGCTTCCAGATCGTGCTGGCGCAACGCTTCGAGCGGCGCACCGACGCCGACCCGCTGGACGTCTACCGGGTGCTGCGCACCACCAACCCCAGCCCGTACATGTACCTGCTCCGCTTCGACGACTTCGACATCGTCGGCTCCTCGCCGGAGGCGCACCTGAAGGTCACCGGCGCCGACGACGGGCAGCGCCGCGCGCTGCTGCACCCGATCGCCGGCACCCGGCCCCGGGGCGTCGACCCGGAGCACGACGCCCGGCTCGCCACCGAACTGCTGGCCGACCCGAAGGAACGGGCCGAGCACGTCATGCTGGTCGACCTGGGCCGCAACGACCTGGGCCGGGTGTGCCGGCCGGGCACGGTCGAGGTGCCCGAGTTCGCCACCATCGAGCGGTACAGCCACGTCATGCACATCGTCTCGACCGTGGTCGGCACGCTCCGCTCCGACGCCACCGCGTTCGACGCGCTCGCCGCCACCTTCCCCGCCGGCACCCTCTCCGGCGCGCCGAAGGTCCGGGCGATGGAGATCATCGAGGAGTTGGAGCCGGTCCGCCGGGGCCTCTACGGCGGCACGGTCGGTTACTTCGGCTTCGGTGGTGACCTGGACATGGCCATCGCGATCCGTACCGCGTTGATCCGGGACGGCTGGGCGTACGTGCAGGCT
Organism: Micromonospora sp. NPDC050187; assembly: GCF_044459745.1. Lineage (NCBI taxonomy): Bacteria > Bacillati > Actinomycetota > Actinomycetes > Micromonosporales > Micromonosporaceae > Micromonospora > Micromonospora sp. NPDC050187. The sequence continues at coordinate 178,594 of NZ_JBITJH010000009.1, read as the reverse complement.
GGCGCGGGGATCGTGGCCGATTCTGATCCCGCCGCCGAGGACCGGGAGACCCGGGCCAAGGCCGCCGCGGTGCTCGCCGCCATCGCCGCCGCCGAGACCCTCCGGCCGGCCCGGTGAGCGCGAGGAGTGCAGCGGAGCGGAGCCCCGCAGTCGCGAACGAAAGGTGGCCCCGGTGAGCGCGAGGAGTGCAGCGGAGCGGAGCCCCGCAGTCGCGAACGAAAGGTGGCCCCGGTGAGCGGCACGACCGGCCCGTCGGCCGGTGGCGGGAGCCCGTCGTCGGCCGGGCGGCGCGAACTGGCGTACGCGGTGCTGCTCTGCCTGGCCGGAGCGGGCCTGGCGGTCTGGGCGGCGACCCGGACCTGGTCGGTCGAGGTGACCCCGCGACCAATGCCGCTGCCGGCGCTGCGGGAGGAGCGGTCCGGGGCCGCCCTGCTGCCCTGGCTGCCCGCGCTGGCCGTGGTCGCGCTGGCCGGCGCGGGAGCCGTGCTCGCCACCCGGCGCGGGCTGCGTCGCGTGGTCGGGCTGGTGATCCTGGTGCTCGGCACGGCCGTGGCGGTGGGCGGCGGGTACGCCCTGACCGCCGGATTCGCCGGTGAGGTCAGCCGGCAGTGGCCGGCGCTCTGTCTGCTCGGTGGCGTGCTCGCGGCGGCCGGCGGGGCCTGGACGGCCCTGCGGGGAGCCGCGTGGCCTGCCATGGGTGCCCGCTACGAGCGCCCGGCCCGTGGCGGTGCCGCCACCTCCGGTGGGCCGGCGGCCCCCGGCGCGGCGGTGTCGCCGCGGGGCACCGCCGACGCGTGGGACGCGCTGGACCGGGGCGAGGACCCGACGATCAGCTGACCGGCTGCCGCTGGTCGGCGCGGGCGGCGGCCCGGGTGGCCGCGAGTTCCTCCACCAGGCGGTGCAGTTCGGCGCGACGGTCGGCGCGGGCCCGGTCCGCGCAGACCGCCTCCCAGGCGTTGCCCCGGGCGGTGCGCATCCGCTCCTCGCCGACGACCGCCCGCTCCAGGGTGTGCACCACGCCGACGGCGAGCGAGGCGACGGTCCGGGAGATCGTGGTGAGTCCGATGGTCGATGCCGGCTGGCCAGTACTCATGATCACTCCGCAACGGATCCGTTGGTTCGGTGGGGCGAACCCGCCTGTCGAGTCTGCCCGACGCTGATGCTGTCGGCTTCACGTTTCGACGTGATGACCGCCGCATCAACACTCCGTGGGGACGAACACCGTGGTCAGGGTCGTTCGTCCTTGACCTACGTCACACCGGGCTTCAACGGGCCGGACCGCCCACCGGGGCGGGACGCCTCGCGCGGACAACGACCGGCGGTGGTGTCATGATGATGAGGATGATCGATGACTCGGTGACGGCGGGCGGTGGGGACGATCGCGGTGGTCGACCCGACCGGTTGCGCTGTGTGTTTTTCCGCTCACCGGAAGTCGGTCATTATGCCCCAGCCCATCTCGTGAGGCGCGCCATACCCCCCCACCTGGGGTTCAGCGCCGCCACCTAGCATCGGCCCATGACACCCGGAGAGGGGAGTCCGTTGGTGACTGCTGAGCATGCGCACGCGGAGGGGGACGAGGCCGGTCCGGCGGCGCCCGCCAGCGTGCTCGACGAGATCCTGGCCGGCGTACGCGAGGACGTCGCCCGACGGCAGGAGCAGATTCCGCTGGAGCGGATCCGCGAACTCGCCGCCGCCGCACCGCCACCGCTGGACGCGTACGCGGCCCTGCGGCGGCCCGGCGTCGCGGTGATCGCCGAGGTGAAACGGTCCTCACCGTCGCGCGGACAGCTCGCCGAGATCGCCAACCCCGCCGACCTGGCCGGCGAGTACGCCGCCGGCGGCGCCCGGGCGATCAGCGTGCTGACCGAGGGACGGTGGTTCGGCGGGTCGCTGGACGACCTGGCCGCCGTCCGGGCCGCGGTGAAGATCCCGGTGCTGCGCAAGGACTTCGTGGTCTCCAGCTACCAGGTGCACGAGGCCCGGGCGCACGGGGCCGACCTGGTGCTGCTGATCGTCGCCGCGCTGGAGCAGAACGCCCTGGTCGGGCTCCTGGAGCGGATCGAGTCCCTCGGCATGACCGCGCTCGTCGAGGTGCACGACGAGGAGGAGGCCGACCGGGCCCTGGAGGCCGGTGCCCAGGTGATCGGGGTCAACGCCCGTGACCTGCGGACCCTGGAGGTCGACCGGTCGGTGTTCGAGCGGATCGCGCCGGGCCTGCCCAGCAACGTCGTGAAGATCGCCGAGTCCGGCGTGCGCGGCCCGCACGACCTCATCCGGTACGCCTCGGCCGGGGCGGACGCCGTCCTGGTCGGCGAGGGCCTGGTCACCCAGAAGAGCCCCCGCGAGGCGGTGTCGGAACTGGTCAACGCCGGCAACCACCCGGCCACCCCGCGTCCGGCGCGCTGAGGCGCACCGGCCCCGCCCGCTCCCGCCAGCACCGAGAGGACCACCGATGAGCGCCAACGCGCAGGCCGGCGCGGCCGGCCTGCTCCCCGACCCGGCCGGCCACTTCGGCCGGTACGGTGGCCGGTTCGTCCCCGAGGCGCTCGTCGCCGCGCTCGACGAGCTGGACGCGGCGTACCGGTACGCGATGACCGACGAGACGTTCCTCGCCGAGTTCGACGCGTTGCTGCGGGACTACGCCGGAACTCCGTCCCGGCTCTACACGGCGAACCGGTTCTCCGCCAAGGTCGGCGCGCGGGTGCTGCTCAAGCGGGAGGACCTCAACCACACCGGGGCGCACAAGGTGCGCAACGTGCTCGGTCAGGCGCTGCTCACCCGGCGGATGGGCAAGACCCGGGTGATCGCCGAGACCGGGGCCGGGCAGCACGGCGTGGCCACCGCCACCGCCGCCGCCCTGTTCGACCTGGAGTGCGTCGTCTACATGGGTGAGGTCGACACCGAGCGGCAGGCGTTGAACGTGGCCCGGATGCGGATGCTCGGCGCCACCGTCGTCCCGGTCACCAACGGCTCGCGCACCCTGAAGGACGCGATGAACGAGGCGATGCGCGACTGGGTCGCCCACGTCGACGACACCCACTACCTGATCGGGACCGCTGCCGGGCCGCACCCGTTCCCGGCGATGGTCCGGGACTTCGTCAAGGGCATCGGCGAGGAGGCCCGGCAGCAGTGCCTGGACCTCACCGGCGCGCTGCCCGACGCGGTCGCCGCCTGTGTCGGTGGCGGCTCCAACGCCGTCGGTATCTTCCACGCCTTCGTCGGTGACCCCGACGTCCGGCTGTACGGCTTCGAGGCCGGCGGCGACGGCGTCGAGACCGGCCGGCACGCCGCCAGCATCACCGGCGGGTCGTCCGGGGTGCTGCACGGCACCCGCACCTACGTCCTCCAGGACGACGACGGGCAGACCATCGAGTCCCACTCGATCTCCGCCGGCCTGGACTACCCGGGTGTCGGGCCGGAGCACGCCTGGCTGCACGACAGCGGCCGGGCGACGTACGAGCCGGTCACCGACGACGAGGCGATGGCCGCGTTCGAGCTGCTCTGCCGTACCGAGGGGATCATCCCGGCGATCGAGAGCGCGCACGCCCTGGCCGGCGCGATGAAGATCGCCCCCCGCCTCGCCGACGAGCTGGGCCGGGAGCCGGTCATCGTGGTCAACCTCTCCGGTCGGGGCGACAAGGACGTCCACACCGCCGGCGGGTACTTCGGCATCCTCGACAAGGAGTGACATGAGCCGGATCGGGGTCGCCTTCGACAAGGCCCGCGCCGAGGGCCGGGCGCTGCTGGTCGGCTGCATGCCGGCCGGCTTCCCCACGGTCGAGGGGAGCATCGCCGCGATGACCGCCATGGTCGAGGCGGGCGTCGACGTCATCGAGGTGGAGATCCCGTACTCCGACCCGGTGATGGACGGGCCGGTGATCCAGAAGGCCAGCGACATCGCCCTCGCCGGTGGCGTCCGTACCCGGGACACGCTGCGGATCGTCGAGGCGGTCGCGGCCACCGGCGCGCCGGTGGTGACGATGACCTACTGGAACCCGATCGAGCAGTACGGCGTCGACGCCTTCGCCCGGGACCTCGCCGCCGCCGGCGGCACCGGCCTGGTCACGCCCGACCTGATCCCGGACGAGGCCGACGAGTGGCTCGCCGCTTCGGACGCGCACGGCCTGGACCGCACGTTCCTGGTCTCGCCCTCGTCCACCGACGCGCGGCTGGCGATGACCGTCGCCCACTGCCGGGGCTTCGTCTACGCCACCGCCGTCATGGGCGTCACCGGCGCGCGGGCCCAGACCTCCGACGCCGCGCCGACCCTGGTCGCCCGGGTGCGTGCGGTCACCGACCTCCCGGTCGGGGTCGGGCTCGGCGTGGGCACCGGCGCGCAGGCCGGCACGGTCGGCGGGTACGCCGACGGCGTGATCGTGGGCAGCGCGCTGATCCGGTGCCTGCTCGACGCTCCCGACCAGGCCACCGGCCTGACCGCGCTGCGCACCCTCTCCGCCGAACTGGCCGAGGGCGTCCGGAACCGCTGACCGGCCCACCGGCTCGGCCGTCGCTGGCCGGGGTGTGGGCCGCCGCCCTCCGGGCGGAGGTGTCACCCCGGGGACGCTTCAGAGCTGCCCCGTCTGTGCGGGCAGCTCCAAAGCGTGCGTCGGGCGGTACCTCCACACCCGCCGACCTGACGGAACGTGACGACGGCGACCGGCGGCGGGGCGGGTCCGGGCGGGCACCGACCTCGGCGGCCGAGCGGGTTCCGGCGACGGGGCGACAGGGACGCCCGGACCGAGACCGCCACGAGGGGCGGAGACTCAGGCGGCGTCCGCCGGATCCGCCGGATCGCCGGCCGTCGCGGCCCGCCGGGTCGGCCCGGCTCCGCGGGTGGCCGGTGCCGGCTCCCCGGGACGGGCGGTGGGCAGTCCGGGGTGGGCCCTGGGCACCCCGGCCCCGGCGCGCGGTCGTACCTCGCGGAGCACGCCGGAACGGCCGGCCGTCGCGTCGGCCACGGCCCACCGGGTGACCGGGGTGACGGGCTCGGGCAACCGGCAGGGATCGTGCCAGGACAACCGGCAGCCCCCGCCCGGTACGCCGGCCGGGGCGGTGCCCCGGACCCGGGCCCGGAGCACGTGCACCAGGACGTCCGGCCGTGGACCGGCCCGCCCGGCCGGCGGCGCGTCGGGTGCCGCCGGCAGGTGGTAGATCCCGACCAGGTCCACGAGTTCGACGGTCAGGCCGGTCTCGGCGTACACGTCACGTACCACCGCCTGGCCGGGGCTCTCGTCCGGCCGGGACCGCCCGCCCGGCAGCGCCCACCGTGCCGCCCGCCGGCCCTGCCGGCAGAGCAGCACCCGCCCGGCGTCGTCGGTGACGACTGCGGCGACCGCCCAGGTGAGCGACCTCATGGACAAACAGCCTACGGCCACCCAAACCAGAAGTCATCCGGTGGCGACTGACACCGGACCGGGATGTCACCGACACGGGTCTCAGCGGTAGCGTGTGCACCCGTGACTCTCGCCTCGCTGACACCCCAGGCGGCCCTGCCCAGCCCCAGCACCGCCGTCTGGCAGCTCGGTCCGGTCCCGATCCGGGCGTACGCGCTGTGCATCGTCGCCGGAATCGTGGTGGCCTGCCTGGTCACCGAGTACCGGCTGCGTCGCCGGGGGGTGGCCCCGGGCGCGGTGCTGGACATCGCGGTCTGGGCCGTGCCGGCCGGCATCATCGGCGCGCGGATCTACCACGTGATCACCTCTCCCGGGAAGTACTTCGGCACCGGCGGTGACCCGCTGGCGGCCTTCGCCATCTGGGAGGGCGGCCTCGGCATCTGGGGAGCCGTCGCCGGTGGTGCGGTCGGCGCGTGGCTCGCCGCCCGGCAGCTCGGCATCCCGTTCGCCGTGGTGGCCGACGCCCTCGCTCCCGGATTGCCGCTGGCCCAGGCGGTGGGCCGGCTCGGCAACTGGTTCAACAACGAGCTCTACGGTGGCCAGACCACCCTGCCCTGGGGGCTGGAGATCCACCGGATGGACCCGGACAACCCCGGCCAGGCGCTCCGCGACGGGGCCGGCCAGCCGATCGTCGAACCGGGTCTCTACCACCCCACCTTCGCCTACGAGGCGCTCTGGAACGTGGGTGTCGCCCTGCTGGTCCTCGCCGTCGACCGGCGGTTCCGGCTGGGCCGGGGCCGGGCCTTCGCGCTCTACGTGATGGGCTACACCGCCGGCCGGTTCTGGATCGAGCTGATGCGCACCGACGACGCCACCGAGATCCTCGGCGTCCGGCTCAACGTCTGGACCTCGGCGCTGGTCTTCCTCGGAGCCCTGGTCTACTTCCTCCGCGTCCGTGGACCCCGCGAGTACGTGGTGCCGATCCCGGCCGACGCGCCGGTGCCGGCCACCGGCGGCGGGGACGTCTCCCAGCGCGACCTGTCCCGCACCGAGACCAGCCCCGACCTGGCCGCCCCGCGCGGCTACCGGGTGGTCGGCGAGGAGCAGTTCCGGGCGTACCGGGAGACCGGCACGGTGCCCGACGGACCCGTCGGGGAGGACGGCCCCGCGCCGGAGCCGGACGCCGGTCGCGACGGTGCCGACAACTCCCAGGACGTCGACACCGGTCCGCGTTCCATCGACCGCGACAGCTGAGGCGACCATGGCAGTGCGGAGCGCCGTGGTGGTGGGCGCCGGCATCGGCGGCCTGGCGGTCGCCGGTGCGCTGGCCCGCTCCGGCTGGCAGGTCACCCTCCTGGAGCAGGCCGACCGGGTACGCCCCGAGCCGACCGCCGTGATGCTCTGGCCCAACGGTGTCCGGGCGCTGCGTGCCCTCGGCCTCGGTGCCGGCCTCGACGCCGTCGCCACCCCGCTGCCCGACGGGGGCATCCGTCGGCCGGACGGGCACTGGCTGGTGCAGCCCCGACCCGCTCCGCCGGAGCGGATGCCGGTCGTGGTGCACCAGGAGGATCTGCACGACGCCCTCGTCGCCGGTCTCGGAGACCGGGTGGACCTGCGGACCGGGGTGACCGTCCGCACGGTGCGGACCGGTGGGAACGGGCGTCCCTCGGTCGGCGACGGTCACCACCAGCACGAGGCGGACCTGATCGTCGCGGCGGACGGCGTGGAGAGCGTGATCCGTCGCCAGCTCGCTCCCGAGGCCGGGGTGGTCGCCTCCGGCAGTGCCACCTGGCGGGCGGTGATCCCCTGGTACCGCGCGCCCCGGATCCCCGCCGACCAGCCGCTGGGTGGGGAGATCCTCGGGGCGGGCTACCGGTTCGTCTCCGCGTCCCTGGGGGAGCGGGGCTCCGCCGGGGGGACCGCCCGGGGCGGCGTGTACTGGGTGGCCACCGCGGCCGGTGCGCCCCGACCGGAGTCGGCGGAGACACAGCTCGCCCTGCTCCGCCGTTGGTTCGCCGGCTGGCCCGCGCCGGTCGACGCGTTGCTCGCCGCCACCGAGCCCGCCGACCTGGTGCAGCAGGAGGTCCGCGAGCTGCGCCCGCTGCCCCGTCAGTACGCCTTCCGCTCGGGCCCCGGCGGGGTGGTGCTGCTCGGCGACGCCGCGCACGCCATGCCGCCGCACCTCGGGCAGGGCGCCTGCCTGGCCTTCGAGGACGCGGCGACCCTCCAGTCCCTGCTCCGCGAGACCCGGCTGCCGGACGCCGTGACCGGGTACGACCGCACGCGGCGACCGCGCGTGGCCGGCGTGGTCCGGCAGACCCGCCGGATGTCGGCGGTGCTGCAGACCCGGGGGCGTCTCGCCCTGCGCGCGCGGGACGCCGCGCTCGGTCCGATCACCACCCGGCTGCTGGGCCGCGCCGCCTCCTCGGCCGCCCAGTGGCGCCCGCCCGCCTCGTCGGCCTGACCGCCCGACGCGCTCGGGGAGGTCGGCGTCGGCACTTCCGGGAAGCCGGACGGTAGCCCCCCGGGGAGCGCGAACACCAGCGCACCCGGCGGACGGGCCGGCTCAGGGCAGCAGGGCGGCGGGCTCGGCGATGCAGGCGGTGCCGATCCGGCGGAAACCGACCCGGACGTAGACCCGGGCGATCTCCTCGCTGCCGGCGGAGAGGAAGACCAGGTCGGTGCCGGCCTCCCGGAGCGCGTGGGCGAGGGCTGCGGTCACCGCCGCGCCGAGGCCCCGGCCCCGGGCCACCGGCAGGGTGGCGACTCCGGCGATCTCGGCCACGTCGTCGACGCGCATCGCCATCCCGCAGGCCAGTGCTCCGTCGGTGGGCGTACCGGCGAGGGCCGAGATGCGCCGGCCGTCGGCCGTCCGGGACGCCTCCTCCTCGATCGCGGCGAGATCCAGTTCGTCCAGCGCGGCGTCCCGCTCGGCCGGGCCGGCGTCACCCCGGGCGGTGCCGGGCGTGCTGAAGCCGACCGCGGCCACCGCCCGGCGCACAGCCACCTGGGCGGCGAAGTCCGCTACCGCCGGATCCAGCAGCCGGACCGGTACGTCGGTGAGCTCGGCCGGATCCGGACACGCCGCCGGATCGAGGACCAGCAGCGGGGCCTCCAGCACGGCGAGTCCCGCCGAGCGGGCCACCGCCAGCAGATCCGGGGTCGTCTCGTGGACCCACTCGAACGCCTCCGGCAACCCCAGTTCCCGCTGCCGCTCCCGGACGTCGTCGATGTCGGCGACCGACGGCGGTCGGGAGGCGTCGCGTCGGGGACGTGCGTAAAACGGCCATCCGGCACCCTCCCGGACGAAAAGCACCAGCCCGCCGAACTCCTCGGCACGGGCCGCGTCGCGGGGTACCGCGTCGTAGAAGCGTTCCAACCGGTCGAACAACTCAGCGGGTACGTGATCCACCGCGCGAGACTACACGTCCCAGATGTTGGAAGTGTGATCAATCCTTACTGGTCTTGCGTGTCGAGCCCTAACGTAGACTCAATAGACCCCTGAGGGCCGACGTCGTCCCGACATGATCCACACCTGAGCGACGACAGGAGGCCCGGTGGCCTTTCCGTACCCTCCCCACCCGCAGTCCGCCCCGTCCGCCGGCCCGCGCCCGAGTGCCGGAGCGGCGCCCGCCCAGGGCCTCTACGATCCGGCGAACGAGCACGACGCCTGCGGTGTGGCCTTCGTGGCGGACCTGTACGGGCGACGTTCCCACGAGGTCGTCGCGAACGGTCTCGGCGCGCTGTGCCGGCTCGACCACCGGGGTGCCCGGGGCGCGGAGCCCAACACCGGTGACGGCGCGGGCATCATGATCCAGGTGCCGGACGTGTTCCTCCGCGCCGTGGTCGACTTCCCCCTCCCGCCCGCCGGCCAGTACGCCACCGGTCTGGTCTTCCTCCCCGTGGACGACGCCGACGAGGCCCGCGCCCGCCGGGTGCTGGAGAAGTACGCCCTGGTCGAGGGGGCCGAGGTGCTCGGCTGGCGGGACGTGCCGGTCGACCCGAGCGACCTCGGCGAGACCGCCCTGGCCGCGATGCCCCGGGTCCGGCAGATCTTCCTCGCCGCGACCCGCCTCACCGGCTCCCCGGACGGCCCGGCCGGCACCCCGCTGACCGGCCTCGACCTGGACCGGGTGGCGTTCTGCGTCCGCAAGCAGACCGAGCGGGAGACCGCCGAGCGGGGCGTGCCGGCGTACTTCCCGTCGCTGTCCGGGCGCACCATGGTCTACAAGGGCATGCTCACCCCCGACCAGCTCCCGGCGTACTTCCCGGACCTGCGTGACGCGCGGGTGACCAGCGCGATCGCCCTGGTGCATTCGCGGTTCTCCACCAACACCTTCCCGTCCTGGCCGCTGGCGCACCCGTACCGGTTCATCGCCCACAACGGCGAGATCAACACGATCCGCGGCAACCGGAACTGGATGCAGGCCCGCGAGGCGTTGCTGCGGACGCCGAACCTGCCGGGCAACATCCGCCGGCTGTTCCCGATCTGCACCCCGGCCGCCTCCGACTCGGCCAACTTCGACGAGGTGCTGGAACTGCTGCACCTGGCCGGGCGGAGCCTGCCGCACGCGGTGCTGATGATGATCCCCGAGGCCTGGGAGAACGACCCGGACATGCGCGCCGACGAGCGCGCCTTCTACCGGTTCCACGCCAGTCTGATGGAGCCCTGGGACGGCCCGGCCTCGGTGGCCTTCACCGACGGCTCGGTCGTCGGCGCGGTGCTGGACCGCAACGGCCTGCGGCCGGGCCGCTGGTGGCGCACCGCCGACGGCCTCGTGGTGCTGGGCAGCGAGGCGGGCGTGCTCGACCTCGACCCGGCCCGGGTGGTCGCCAAGGGGCGGCTCCAGCCCGGGAGGATGTTCCTGGTCGACACCGTCGCCGGCCGGATCGTGCAGGACGACGAGATCAAGGCCGAGCTGGCCGCCGCCCAGCCGTACGCCGACTGGCTGCACGCCGGGCTGATCGAGCTGGACGAGCTGCCCGCCCGGGAACACACCGTCTACACCCACGACTCGGTCCGCCGCCGGCAGCAGACCTTCGGCTACACCGAGGAGGAGCTGAAGATCCTCCTCGCGCCGATGGCCCGGTCCGGCGCGGAGCCGATCGGCTCGATGGGCACTGACACCCCGATCTCCCCGCTCTCCACCCGACCGCGGCTGCTCTACGACTACTTCCACCAGCTCTTCGCGCAGGTCACCAACCCGCCCCTGGACGCCATCCGGGAGGAACTGGTCACCAGCCTCCAGACCACCATCGGCCCGGAGAGCAACCTGCTCGACCCGGGGCCGGCGAGCTGCCGGCAGGTCGTCCTGCCGTACCCGGTGATCGACAACGACGAGCTGGCCAAGCTCCTCTCCATCGACGAGGACGGCGACCTGCCCGGCTTCAAGGCGGTCCGGGTCTCCGGGCTCTACCGGCTCCGGGACGGCGGGGCGGGCATCAAGGCCCGCCTGACCGAGATCTGCCGGCACGTCTCCGAGGCGATCGAGGACGGCGTGCGCATCCTGGTCCTGTCCGACCGGGACTCCAACGCCGACCTGGCCCCGATCCCGTCGCTGCTGCTCACCGCCGCCGTGCACCAGCACCTGGTGCGGGAGCAGACCCGCACTCAGGTGGCCCTGGTGGTGGAGTCCGGCGACTGCCGGGAGGTGCACCACGCGGCCGTGCTGATCGGGTACGGCGCGGCGGCGGTCAACCCGTACCTCGCCTTCGAGTCCGTCGAGGACATGATCACCACCGGGGCGCTGCCCGGCGTGGCACCCGCCACGGCGGTGCGCAACTACGTCAAGGCGCTCGGCAAGGGCGTCCTGAAGATCATGTCGAAGATGGGCATCTCCACCGTCTCGTCGTACTGCGGCGCGCAGGTCTTCGAGGCCGTCGGGCTGGACACCCAGCTCGTCCAGCGCTACTTCCGGGGCACCCCGAGCACGATCAGCGGCATCGGGCTGGACGGCATCCACACCGAGGTCGCCGCCCGGCACGCGCTGGCCTGGCCCGCCCCGGGCACCCCCGCCTCACCCCGGCTGGAGGTCGGCGGCGAGTACCAGTGGCGGCGCGAGGGTGAGCTGCACCTGTTCAACCCGGAGACGGTCTTCCTGCTCCAGCACGCCACCCGCAGCCGGCAGTACGACATCTTCCGCGAGTACACCGGCAAGGTCGACGCGCTCGCCGCGCACTCCGGCTCGTTGCGTGGCCTGTTCACCCTGCGCAGCGGCGTCCGGCCGCCGGTGCCGATCGAGGAGGTCGAGCCGGCCAGCGAGATCGTCAAGCGCTTCGCCACCGGCGCGATGTCGTACGGGTCGATCTCGGCGGAGGCGCACGAGACCCTCGCGGTGGCGATGAACCGCCTCGGCGGCAAGTCCAACACCGGTGAGGGCGGCGAGGACCCCGACCGCCTCCACGACCCGGAACGCCGTTCGGCGGTCAAGCAGATCGCCAGCGGCCGGTTCGGCGTGACCAGCGAATACCTGGTCAACGCCGACGACCTCCAGATCAAGATGGCCCAGGGCGCGAAGCCCGGCGAGGGCGGTCAACTGCCCGGCAACAAGGTGTGGCCGTGGATCGCCCGGACCCGGCACGCCACCCCGGGCGTGGGCCTGATCTCCCCGCCGCCGCACCACGACATCTACTCGATCGAGGACCTCGCCCAGCTCGTGCACGACCTGAAGTGCGTCAACCCGGCCGCCCGGGTGCACGTCAAGCTGGTCAGCGAGGTCGGCGTCGGCACCGTCGCGGCGGGCGTCGCCAAGCTCAAGGCCGACGTCATCCTGATCTCCGGCCACGACGGCGGCACCGGCGCGTCCCCGCTGAACTCGCTCAAGCACGCCGGCACCCCCTGGGAGCTGGGCCTGGCCGAGGCGCAGCAGACGCTGCTGATCAACAAACTCCGCGACCGGGTCACCGTGCAGGTCGACGGCCAGCTCAAGACCGGCCGGGACGTGCTGGTCGCGGCGCTGCTCGGCGCCGAGGAGTTCGGCTTCGCCACCGCGCCGCTGATCGTCGCCGGCTGCGTGATGATGCGCGTCTGTCACCTGGACACCTGCCCGGTGGGCATCGCCACCCAGAATCCGGTGCTGCGCGAGCGCTTCACCGGCCGCCCGGAGTTCGTGGAGAATTTCTTCCTCTTCCTCGCCGAGGAGGTGCGGGGCTACCTCGCCGAGCTGGGCCTGCGCAGCATCGAGGAGGCGATCGGGCAGGTCGAGCTGCTCGACGTCGCCCCGGCGGTGGAGCACTGGAAGGCCAAGGGGCTCGACCTGGGCCGCGTCCTGCACCTGCCGGAGCTGCCCGAGGGCGCGGCGCGGCGCGGTGTCCGGGCCCAGGACCACGGGCTCGACCTGGCCCTGGACAACGAGCTGATCCGGCTGGCCGGGCCCGCGCTGCGCGACGGCACCCCGGTCCGGGTCGAGGTGGCGGTGCGCAACGAGCACCGCAGCGTCGGCGCGATGCTCGGTGGCGAGGTGACCCGCCGCTTCGGCGGGGCCGGGCTGCCCGACGACACGATCGAGTTCGTGCTGCGCGGTACGGCCGGCCAGTCGTTCGGCGCGTTCCTGCCGTCCGGGGTGACCCTGCGGCTGCACGGCGACGCCAACGACTACGTCGGCAAGGGCCTCTCCGGTGGGCGGATCGTCGTCACCCCGGACCAGGCCGCCCCGTTCGCCGCCGCGCACGCCGCGTCCGGCGCACGCGCCGAGGACCAGATCATCGCCGGCAACACCATCCTCTACGGCGCCACCGCGGGCGAGGTGTTCCTGCGCGGCCGGGTGGGGGAGCGGTTCGCGGTCCGTAACTCCGGCGCGACGGCGGTCGTCGAGGGCGTCGGCGACCACGGCTGCGAGTACATGACCGGCGGTACGGTGGTCGTCCTCGGTCCCACCGGCCGTAACTTCGCCGCCGGCATGTCCGGTGGCCTCGCCTTCGTGCACGAGCTGGACCGCCGCCGGGTCAACACCGAGCTGGTGGACCTCGCGCCCCTGCGCGACGAGGAGCGTGAGCTGCTGCACGACCTGGTCCGCCGGCACGTCGCCGAGACCGGCTCGACGGTCGCCGAGGAGCTGCTCAAGCGCTGGCCGGAGGCGGTGGAGGAGTTCACCGCGGTGGTCCCCCGGGACTACCGGCGGGTGCTGGACATCATGCGGGCCGCCGAAGCCGCCGGCCGCGACGTCGACGATGCGGTGATGACCGCGCTGTCCGCGCCGGCCGTGCCGGTGGCCCGGACGGTGGCGGCCCAGGAGGTGGCTCGTGCCTGACCCGAACGGTTTCCTGCGCTACCCGAGGCGGATGCCGGAGCGCCGCCCGGTGCCGGTGCGGATCAGCGACTGGCGGGAGGTGTACCCGCCCGCCGGGGAGGACCTCGTGCGTGAGCAGGCCACCCGCTGCATGGACTGCGGCGTCCCGTTCTGCCACGACGGCTGCCCGCTGGGCAACCGCATCCCGGACTGGAACGACCTGGTCCGCACCGGGGACTGGGCGGTGGCGGTGGAGTCGCTGCACGCCACCAACAACTTCCCCGAGTTCACCGGCCGGCTCTGCCCCGCGCCCTGCGAGGCGGCCTGCGTGCTCGGCATCGGCGACGACCCGGTGACCATCAAGCAGGTCGAGGTGGAGATCGCCAACGCCGCCTTCGACCGGGGTCTGGTCACCCCGGCGGCACCGGTCGCGCCGACCGGCCGCCGGGTCGCCGTGGTCGGTTCCGGCCCCGCCGGCCTGGCCGCCGCCCAGCAACTGGTCCGCGCCGGTCACGCGGTCACGGTGTACGAGCGCGACGACGCCGTCGGCGGCCTGCTCCGGTACGGCATCCCCGACTTCAAGCTGGAGAAGGAGCACGTCGACCGGCGGCTGGCCCAGCTCACCGCCGAGGGGGTCCAGTTCCGCACCGGCGTCAACGTGGGCGTGGACGTCACCGCCGAGCAGCTCCGCGCCGAGTACGACGCGGTGCTGCTGGCCTGCGGCGCGCTCGCCGGCCGGGACACCCCGCAGACCCCCGGGCGTGGGCTGCGCGGCGTCCACCAGGCGATGGAGCACCTGGTCGGCGCGAACCGGGTGGTCGCCGGCCGGGACGCGGCGACGCCGATCGACGCCGCCGGGAAGCACGTGGTGATCATCGGTGGTGGCGACACCGCCGCGGACTGCCTCGGGGTGGCGCACCGGCAGGGCGCGCTCGGCGTACACCAGCTCGACCTGTACCCGGAGCCGCCGCACACCCGCGACGCCGCGCGCGACCCGTGGCCGACCTGGCCGTGGCTGTTGCGCGACTACCCGGCGCACGAGGAGGGCGGCGAGCGGGTCTTCGCGGTCGCCGTGCAGGAGTTCGTCGACGACGGCACCGGTCAGGTCCGGGCGGTCCGGATCGCCGAGGTGACCGTGCAGAAGCGCGACGGCCAGCGGATCGTCACGCCGGTGCCCGGTTCGGAGCGGGAACTCCCGGCCGACCTGGTGCTCCTGGCGATCGGCTTCGAGGGCACCGAGGAGCAGCCGCTGCTCGCCCAGTTCGGGGTGGAGCGCAACGCCCGGGGCGCGGTCGACGCCCGCCCCGACTGGCAGACCGGGGTGGATGGGGTCTTCGTCGCCGGGGACATGCACCGGGGCGCGTCCCTGATCGTCTGGGCGATCGCCGAGGGCCGGGCCGCCGCCGCCGCGATCCACAGCTACCTCGGCGGCACGGGCACCCTGCCCGCGCCGGTGACCTCCTCCACCCGGCCACTCGCCGCGCGCTGACCGGTCTGCGGTACGGCCGGCCGCACCATCCGGTGCCGCCGGCCGTTTCCGTTCGCGGGGATCGGCCTTGCGCCGGTACGGCATGTCGCGGGCATCCCTGGCCATGACGGCCTTGGTGCCGGCGCTTTAAGGGCCGCCGGGTGGCCCTGCGGGTCGACAATGGACCGATGAGGGTACGCGGTGGGAAGCGGTGGCTGGCGGGTGCGGCGGTCGGGCTGGCGGTCTGTGCCCTGGGTGCGGTTTTGCTGGTGCGGGCGGGGTTGGAGAACGCCGACCGGTGGGCCAGCGTGGTCGGGGTGTTCCTGAACCTTGCCGGGGTGGTCGTCGCCACCTACAGCACGGTGCAGGCCCGCCGCCTCGCCAGCACACCCACTACGCCCACCACACCCGCCACGCCTCCTCGGGTCGGCGCGGACGTGGACAACCGGATCAGCGGGGGGCGGTTCACCGGCCCGGTGGTGATGGGCCGGGACATCCAGGGTGTCGTCCTCTCCCCGCCCGGCGTCACTCGGTCCGACGACGCGGAGGGACCGCTCCGGTGAGCGGGGCATCGGGCGGCGAGCCGGGCGTGTCGAACCGGATCACCGGTGGGGTGTTCTTCAACGCGGTGGTCATGGGCCGCGACATCCAGGTGACCCTGCCGGCGGAGATCCGTCCCGCGTTGACCGGGCTGCCCCGCCCGGCGGCGGTGTTCACCGGCCGCGAGGAGCAGGTCGAGGCTCTGCTGGCGGGCCTGTCCCCGGACGGTGCGGGCGGCCCGCTGCTGGTGTCGGCGGTGGCCGGGATGGCGGGGGTCGGCAAGACCGAACTCGTGGTCCAGACCGCCCACCGGGCACTACGTGAGCCGGGCTGGTTCCCGGGCGGAGTGCTGTTCGTGGACATGTCCGGCTACGACCCGGACCGGCGGTTGTCCGCCGCCGACGCACTGCTGAGCTGGTTGCAGGCCATCGGTATCCCCGGCGAGCACATCCCCGCCGGTGTGCAGGACCGGGCCCGGTTGTGGCGCAGTGTCCTGGACGCCTACACCGGCCGGGACCGCCGTCTGCTGCTCATCGTCGACAACGCCTCCAGCGAGGACCAGGTCACCCCGCTGCTGCCGGCCGACCCGGCGATCGCGGTGCTGGTCACCTCCCGGCATACCCTGGACATCGACGCCCGCCTGCACGATCTCGACGTCCTCGACCAAGCCCCGGCCGTCGCCCTGGTCCGCGAGGTCATCGCCCAGCGGCGCGGCGCGGACGATCCGCGCCTGCACGCGCCGAACCAGCACATGAGCCGCCTAGCCGACCTGTGCGCGGGGCTGCCCCTGGCGCTACGGGTGGTCACCGCCCTGCTGGCCGACCGTACCCACCTGCGACCCGACGCCCTGGCCGACCGGCTCCGTGACGACCAGGCCCGCCTCGACGGGCTGTCCCGCCAGCAGGTCGCGGTACGGGCCGCGTTCGACCTGTCCTATCGGCACCTCACCGACGACCAAGCCCTGCTGTACCGGCTCCTGCCGGTCAACCCCGGTCCCGACATCGCCACCGCCACCACCGCCGCCCTGGCCGACCTCCCCACCGACCGGGTCGCGGTGCTGCTGGAGGACCTGCACCGCGCGCACCTGGTCGACGAACCGGCCGCCGACCGGTGGCGCATGCACGACCTCGTCCGCCTGCACGCCGCCGACCAGCCACCCACCAGCCCTGACGAGACCCCCACCGCCAGGCACCGACTGTTCACCCACTATCTGCACACCACCCGAGCTGCGGAGACCCACCTCACTCCGACCGGCCCGACCGACACGGCCCGGTTCCCCGACCGGCAGGACGCCCTGCGCTGGCTCGACGCCGAACACGGCAACCTGATCAGCGTCTGCACCAGCGCCCCCACCCACGACCTGCCGCACATCACCACCGACCTCGCGTTCGTGCTCGGCAGCTACCTGCATGTCCGCCGCCACTTCACCGACTGGATCACCATCTCCACCATCAGGCGGGACATCTGCCGGCAGACCGGTGACCGGCACGGCGAGGGCGCGGCGTGGAACAGCCTCGGCTCCGCTCTGCGGCAGGTGCGTCGCTTCGACGAGGCCATCACCGCCTACACGACCGCCCGTGACATCTTCCAGCAGCTCGGTGAGCGGCGCGGGGAAGGCCAGGCATGGAACAACCTCGGCAACGCGTTGAGCGAGGTGCGCCGGTTCGACGAGGCCGTCGACGCCTACACGACCTTCCGTGACATCTGTCTCCAGCTCGGTGACCGGAACGGCGAGGGCACGGCGTGGAACAACCTCGGCAACACCTTCCGGCAGGTACGTCGGTTCGACGAAGCCATCACCGCCCACACCAACGACCTGACGATCTGTCTCCAGCTCGGCAACCGCCACGGCGAAGCTCAGGCATGGAACAACCTCGGCCGCGTCCTGGTCGAGGTGCGTCGGTTCGACGAGGCCGCCGTCACCCACACCATGGCCCGGGACATCTACCACCAGCTGGACGACCGGCACGGCGAGGGGACGGCGTGGGGCAACGTCGGCATCGCCCTCTACGAACTGCGTCGGTTCGCCGAGGCCGTCGTCGCCCACACCATGGCCCGCGACATCTTCCACCAGCTCGGCGACCGGCACGGTGAGGGCACGGCGTGGGCCGACCTCGGCAACGCCCTGGCCGGGGTGCGCCGGTTCGACGAGGCGATCACCGCCCACACCACGGCCCGCGACATCTTCCAGCAGCTCGGTGACCGGCACCGGGAAGGCCTGGCGTGGAACAACCTCGGCAACGCGCTGAGCGAGGTGCGCCGGTTCGACGAGGCCGTCGACGCTTTCACTGCGGCCCGCGACATCTACCGTCAACTCGACGACCGCCACAGCGAAGGTACGGCGTGGGGCAATCTCGGCGTGGCCCTTTATTGCTTGTATCGATTCGACGAGGCCATCACCGCTTACACCACCGCCCTCGAGATGCTGCACCCTCTCGGTGACCGCCACCGGGAAGGCATGGCGTGGAAGAACCTCGGTAACGCCCTTGATCAGGTACGCCGGTTCGATGAGGCGCGTATCTGCCGGCAGCGGGCGGTTGACGCCTTCGTCGAGGCCGGCGACGCCGAGAGCGCCGCACTGGTGCGAACGGCCCTCGACGAACGGCGATCGTGAGCCAGGAATGCCCCGACATGGTGCGGGCCGCGTTCGGGCCACTCGACACACTTCCATGCTTCTCGATGTTTCGATAACATTACCGCCTGGTAACCCGGACCCAGGCCACGCGCGCGGCTGAAGGTTCCACCACCCCCACACGTGGAGGACCGTCCATGCCCCACCGCCCGTTGGCCCGTGCCGTCACCGCGTTGGCCGCGCTGGTCGCCACCACCCTCGCCGTCCTGCTCGTCCCCGGCACCGCCCAGGCCGCCGCGATCCACTACGTCGCGCTCGGCGACTCCTACTCCTCCGGCGTCGGCGCCGGGTCGTACGACCCGAACACCTGCCTGCGCAGCTCGAAGTCGTACACATCGCTCTGGGCCCAGCAGCACGCCGTCGCCAGCTACAAGTTCCCGGCCTGCGGCGGCGCGAAGACCGACGACGTGCTCAACGAGCAGGTCGGATCGCTGGACGCCACCACCACCCTGGTCACCATCACCATCGGCGGCAACGACGCCGGCTTCTCCAGCATCCTGGAGAACTGCCGGTTCGGCAGCGAGTCGGACTGCACCAACCGGGTGAACGAGGCGAAGACCTTCGCCACCACCGTGCTCCCCGGCCGACTCGACACCACGTACGCGGAGATCCGCAACCGCGCCCCGAACGCCCGACTGATCGTGCTCGGCTACCCGCGTCTCTTCGAGACCGGCTCGTGCGGCCTGCTCGGGATGAGCAAGTCCAAGCGGGTCATCCTCAACGAGGCCGCCGACCTGCTCGCCCAGGTCACCGCGGACCGGGCCGCGGCGGCCGGAGCGACCTTCTCCGACACCCGCTCCTACTTCGCCGGGCACGGCGTCTGCGCCAGCACCCCCTGGATCAAGGACGTCACCGGGCTGATCGAGGCCTACCACCCGAACGCCGACGGGTACCGCCTCGGCTACCTGCCCGCCCTGAACGCCGTCACCGGCTGACCCCGAACTCCCCACCACCACCGATCCGACAGCCGACGGTCCATACCGGACTGTCGGCTGTCGGGCGCCTCCGCTACCGTTGCGCGGTACGACGGACGGTGATCAGGAGGTGACGGATGGCGCGGATCACGTCGGCGTACCGCCAGGCGGTCACGGCCCACCGGGAAGCCCGTGAGCGGCTCGGCCGGCTCACCCGGGCCCTCGCCGAGCGTCCCGCCCCGGCCGGCGGGGAGGCCGCCGACCTGGTCGCCCGGCTCGCCCGGGTCGGCGCGGCCCTGGCCACCCCGACCCCCGGTGCGACCCCGCTGACCGCCGGGCCGGTCCCGGTCCGGGTCGGTGAGGCCTCCACGGTGGACGGTAACTTCCCCGTGGTCGTACCGCTCGGCAGCGGCCGGCACCTGGCGGTCGGGACCGACGCCCGCGATCCCCGGGTCGCCGCCCTGCTGCGCGCCCTGGTGCTCCGGCTGGTCGCCACCGCACCACCGGGCACCGTCCGGGTCGTCGCCCTCGACCCCGCCACGTTCGGGGCGACCTTCCTACCGCTGCGACCACTGGTCGACGCCGGGGTGCTCGACCCGCCCGCCACCACCGAACCCGAGATCGCCGGCCTCCTCGACACGGTCGAACGGCACGCCCGCCTCGCCCAGCAGGCCGGCCCGGACGCCGACCTGCCCACCCTGGTCGTGGTCGGCGCGGCACCACCCCAGCCCCGGGAACTCGCCCGGCTCGCCGCCCTGACCCACGCCGGCCCGACCGCCGCGCTCTGCGTGCTGCTCGCCGGGCACCCACCCCGGGCCGCCGGGCCGCCACCACCACCGTTGGCCGCCGCCACCCGGATCACCCTCACCGACCGGTACGCCCACGTCGGCGACCCGCCCGGCCTGCCGTACAGCCCGGACGGGACCGGACTGGCCGCCCCGGTGCTGCTCGACGGCGACCCGGCACCGGCCACCGTCGCGGCGCTCGCCGAACACCTCGCCACCGCCACCCGCCAGGACGCCGAACTCCGCTTCGCCGACCTGCTCCCGGCCAACCACTGGGCCGAATCGGCCCGCGCCGGCCTGCGTACCGTGATCGGCCGGGCCGGGCGTACCCCGGTCACCGTGGCGTTCGACGACGCCACCCCGCACTGGCTGGTCGGCGGACGGACCGGGGCCGGCAAGACGGTCTTCCTCCTCGACGTCCTCTACGGCCTGGCCACCCGCTACTCCCCGGCGGAACTGCACCTGTACCTCCTCGACTTCAAGGAGGGGGTCAGCTTCACCGAGTTCGTCCCCACCGGGCGGGACCCGTCCTGGCTGCCGCACGCCCGCGCGGTCGGCATCGAGTCCGACCGCGAGTACGGCGTCGCCGTGCTCCGGGAACTCCGCCGCGAACTGGGTCGCCGAGCCGGCGCGCTGAAACGGTACGGCGTCACCAAACTCGCCGATCTGCCCCGGGACACGCCGGCACCCCGGGTCGTGGCGGTGGTCGACGAGTTCCACGTCCTGCTGGCCGGCAACGACAGTCTCGCCCGGGAGGCGGTCACTCTGCTGGAGGAGCTGGCCCGCAAGGGCCGCTCGTACGGGGTGCACCTGGTGCTGGCCAGCCAGAGCACCGCCGGCATCGAGGCCCTCTACGGCAAGGCCGACGCGATCTTCGGGCAGTTCCCGCTCCGGGTGGCCCTGCCCGGTGGTTCCGGGGTGCTCGACCCGCTCAACCCGGCCGCCGACGCGCTGACGATCGGCACGGCGGTGCTGAACACCGCCGCCGGGGCCGCCGGCCCGGACACCGTCGTCCGCTTCCCCGACGCGCACGCCGACGCCGCCGACCTGGCCCGACTGCGTCACCAGCTCTGGCAGGCCCGGCCCGCCGGGAACCACTCGCCGGCCGTGTTCCGGGGGTACGAGGCCGCGCACGTCGAGGACGATCCGGTCTTCGCCGGGCTACGGCCCGGCGTCCGGCGTCCGGCCGCACTGGTCGGCCGGGCGGTCGACGTGACCGGTAGCACCGCCGCCGTCCCGTTGGACGCCACCCCCGGCCGGCACCTGGCCGTGGTGGGCACCTCGGTGGCCGGTGCCCACGTGCTCCGGGCCGCCGCGTGGAGCCTCGCCCGGCAGCACGCGCCGGGCACCGCCCGGTTCCTGCTCGCCCCGCTGGTCGCCGCCGCCGACCCGGTCGCCGACGACCTCGCCGCCGCGCTGACCGACGCCGGGCACCCGGTCGACCAGCTCGACGCCACCGGGTTGCGCGGACACGTCGGCCAGCTCGCCACCGCACCGGCCGCACCGCCGACCGGGCGGACGTACCTGGTGGTGTTCGGGGTGGACGCGGCCGGCGCGGTGCTCGGCCTCTCCGACCCGGCCACCTTCCGCAGCGGGTACGACGACCTGCGCGCCCTGCTGCGGCACGCCCCCGGTCACGGGGTGCACCTGCTCGGCTGGTGGCGTGGGCTGCGCCGGCTCGCCGACGACCTCGGTGGCACGCAGAACCGGGACGACGTGGCCTGCCTGGTGGCGCTGAACGTGCCCGGCGCGGAGCTGGGGCTGCACCTCGGGGTGACCGACCTGGCGTACACCCCACGGGCGAACCGAGCCCTGCTGGTGGACCGGCACGAACACCGCACCCAGTTGATCGTGCCGTTCGTCGGGGCGGGACACGAGCCGGACGAGGAGGGGTTGAGGTGAGCGGCTTCGAGGACTACGCGGCCCTGGCCCGGCACCTCACCGAGCAACGCCGGGCCGCCGACCGGCGTACCGACGCCGAAACCGGACGGCGACGGCGTTGGCAGGCCGACGTCGACCAGCTCGACCAGCGGCTCACCGCCCAACAGGAGTGGCTGGCCGGGCTCGGCGCGGCGATCGGTGCACCCTTCCGCACGGCCGACCCGGCCGGACCGCCGGAGGACCGGGAGCCGACGACGGACGGGACGACGTACCAGGAACTGCCGGTCGGCCCGCCCCGCCCGGCCCTGCCGACCAACGATCCTGCCCGGACCGGGGCCCTCCGGACCGTCGACCCGGGTTCGCCGCCTCCGCCCGGTCCGGCCGCCCCGCCGCCCCCGCTCGACCCGGCCGAGGAACTGGCCCAGGTCCGATCCCGCGCCGACGAGGCCGACCGGTACGGCCGGCAGGTCGAGGCGTGGGCCGGGCAGCCCCGACTCCTGCCAAGCCGGTCACCGCTGCTCCGGGCGATCGTCGTCTACCTCGGTAGCGCCGTCGTCGGGGCGCTCGCGGTGGCCGTCCTGGTGCTCGTTGCCAACGCCGGCTGGATCGACTCGGCCACCCTCGCCATCTGGACCGGTGCCGGCATCCCCGCGCTCACCTTCTTCGCCGGGTTCCTGCTGCTCGGCCGGTACGGCCGACCGGCCGTCGGTGGCGCATCCCCGCCCCGGCACCTGAACACCGGCTTCGTGATCTGCTTCCTGCTGCTGCCCGCCGTCTCCTGCGGCTACCTGCTTCTCGCCCGGGGCGGCTGACCCGGCGGTGTCGGCCGGCTCGACGCCGTCCGTCGGCTCGCCTTCGGCGGTGGTCCAGGCGGCGGTGAGCAGGTCGTCCAGGTCGGCCGAGGTCATCCCCTCGTCCTCCAGGAGCCCGAGCAGCAGCAGCGTACGGGCGGTCAGCGTGGCCGCGTCGTCCGGCGGGGCCGGGCACTCGCCGAGCGCCGCCCGGATCAGCGCCTCGGCCACCGTCGGGTCCACGTCCAGGCCGGTCACGTCGTACCGCTCCCGCGCCGAGGCGACGAACCGGATCACCGCCGCCCGGTCCGCATCGGGCGCGAACCGCCGCCGGGCGGCCACCAGCAACGCCCCGGCCAGCAGGTCCGCGTACCGTCGCCACTCCGGATCGGCGAAACCGCGTACCCGCCGGTCGTGCCGATCCACCCGCCCGTGCACCAGACTCCGCAGGGCCGTTCGCACGCTCTCCGTCACCGTCGCCACTCCCTGATCACCTCGTTGCGTACCCTCGTCCAGCGGCCGGGGCGCTCCCGGCGACGCCGGGCCCGTACCAGATGGACCGCCGCCCGGACCCCGGCGGCGATCTCCGCCGGGTCGGCGCCCGTGCTGCCCCATGCGGGTGGTGCCGGCTCCGGCACGCCGGCCAGCCGTGCCGTGTACCGGTCGATGGTTCGTGCGCCCACCGCCAGCCGCGCGGCGACCAGGTCGAGCCGCGCGGACGCCGCCGCGAACCGCCGGGCCGCGACCAGGCCGTCCACCCGTCCGGTACGCCGCAGCCGGTCCTCGGCCGCGCCGAGCCGGTGCCGCACCCGGGCGGCGAGCGCGGCGGCCCGGTCCGCGTCGGCGCGAGCCAACCGCAGCCCGGCCAGCAAACTCGTGGAGCCGGCCGGCGTGTCCGGATCGGCCCGCGCCTCGGCCAGCCCCGCGTAGACCAGCCCGAGCGCCCGCCAGCACTCGGTCACCGCCTCCCGCCACGGCTGCCGCCGGGTGGGCGACCCGGCTCCGTGCAGGTGCGCGCCGGCCCGGT
Organism: Micromonospora sp. NPDC050187; assembly: GCF_044459745.1. NCBI lineage: Bacteria > Bacillati > Actinomycetota > Actinomycetes > Micromonosporales > Micromonosporaceae > Micromonospora > Micromonospora sp. NPDC050187. Next base: position 154,995 of record NZ_JBITJH010000009.1, on the reverse strand, counting down.
CGTTCGCCGCGATCAACGCCAGCCAGGTGGTCCGCAGGTCGTCGACCAGGTCGTCGGTGAGCCGCACGCTGGCATAGTGGGCGAGCCGGCCCTGCGCGGCCCGCCACTCGTCACACGGGCCGGGCCGCCCGCAGGCGCGGCACACCCCGGTGTACGCGACGGTCCGGTGTGCGGTGAGCACCCGGCGCGCGTCGGTGACCCGCTCGTGCGCGTACGTGGTGAAGTGGCCCCGGTTCACCGGGTGCCGCCGCTGGTCGCGCCCTTGATCATTCGGGCGAAGCGGACCTCCGGGCAGGGATGGTCCGCGCCGCAGGCACAGACCAGGCGGGTCACGGTACGGATGGGATGGGCGAAAAGGATGTCGTCGGCGTCCTCGACGTCCTGCGCGGACGCGAAGTCGGACAGGTGCTCCACGGGTACGTCTCCCGTCTGCTCCTTGCGCGATGGGTGGGGTCGGTCTGGGTCTCGGTGTTGGCGTCGGTGGCGGGGCTGCGTGCGGGCAGGCCCCGGCACGCCCGGCCGGCCAGGGGGAGCGGCCGACCGGGCGCTTACTGCGGTGGGGAAGGACCAACTCCGGGGTTGCAGACCTGGGAGCCAGCCGAGGGTGAGCATATATAACAGGTCATACAAGCGCAAGCGGGCGAACTTGGTATCGCTTGCTATGTAAAGCTCTGCGTGATCGAATGGCGGTGCAGACCTGGGAGACACCAATGCCCGCCAAAGCCAAGTGGGCGCTGATTGCCGACGGCATCCGCGCTCAGATCCAGTCCGGTGACCTTGCGCCGGGAGACAAGTTGCCGTCGACCTCGCAGCTGTGCGAACAGCACGGCGTGTCCGCGATCGTCGTCCGCCAGGCGATCAATGCCCTCAAGATCGAGGGATTGGTCGAGGGAGTAAGCGGCGTCGGGGTGTTCGTCGCCGAGCGTTAGGCGCGGTCGGTTGCTCTGCCGGCTGACGCCCTGCTGTCCTCCTTGATCGTGGTGGCAAAGCGCCCCTATGGGGGCCGTTTCCCACCACGATCGATCGCGCGCCTCCACTGTTGCCCCTCACTCGCTTTGATCCACTCCGTTTCGTCGATGTCGCGGCGTCGTCGAGCGTGCGATGCCCCCGGATTGGCGAAACGGAGTGGATCAGTGGGGTCGGTGCGTCGTGGATTTGTCTCGGGGTGGCTTGTCCGTGGTTGATCTCATACGCTGCGTGGTGGTCCGCGCTGGTGCGGTGGCGTGGCCGCTCAACTCGGCTGACCCTGGGGGAGGGGTGTGTGAGTAGCGCTGCGGAAATGATCGCGAAGTTGAGTGCGGCGTCGCAGAAGTTGGAGGAGTCGCGGGCCAAGACGGCGGGTGCCGCCCAGGACGTCGCCGAGGCGCGGGCTCTCGTGGCGAGTGCGTTGGAGGGCGTGGGTGCTGGTCCGCTGGTCGGCGTGATTGACGCCTACCGGCAGGCGTTGATGCAGGCCGCGCAGGGCAGCGAGCCGGCCCGGCAGCATGTCCAGGAGACGATCGCGAAGATCCACGCGCTGGGAAACTGACCGGGGTGGTGGCAGCACCACCCGCCAACCACCCATTGTGTTGAGGCCGGCTGCACCCAACAGCACGTTGGCAGCAGCCCGGCGCCGAGACGCCGACGCCCAGGATGATGAGCGTCCTCGAACACGTCGAGAACGTGTCAGCGCTGAGGCGATTGGCTTCTGGGCTTCGGCGGGGGCAGCATCATGGGCAACCGTCTCTGAGTTCATGCCGGTCATGGCGAAGGCGATCGCGGGAACGATCTTCGCGACGGCGGCAAGCGTTAGTGCAGGTAGAACGTGGTTGGCGAAGCGGCGAGAACGGAGAAGTCAGAGTGAAGGTGGACAGTAACGCCGAAGCGGTCATGCGAACCGCGATCCATGCTGCCGTGAAACGGGACTTCACCGAGCTCGACAAGCGTTTGAGTGGCTTCGAGGGCGACGCAGCAGTGCAGGCCACGTTGGAGCTGACTCTGACGGTGATCGGCTTTCTGATGATCGATATTCATGGTGCTCGTCCTACTGAAGCGCAGGTTTCCGCAGTTGCGAGACAGGTAGCGGACGCCGAGTCTTGGGCCAGCCCGACCTCGGAGGAGGTTGAGGCGTTCCTCGGCAGGCTGATGCAGGGAGAGCCCCTAGCGCCTGCGGTCCCGGTGGAGAACATTTTGGTTCTTAGTTTTGTGGTGGCAGCCAACCTTCTATCTTCGTGTCGCCGCGATGACGAGAAGTGGTGGGACTACCTTGACCGTGTCGAGGATGCGATCGAGGCGACGAGGTAGGGGCGCGCGGCTGCCGATGTGATTGACAGTTAGGTGCAGGACCGGCCCGCGCGCCCTCTTCCAGTGGCCACCGGCGCGGGAGAACCTTCACCGCTGTCAGCGCCAGCTACCGACTGCTCAAGTGCGCGTGGACCGGTCGGATCCTGCGCCGGGAGCACCTGGACGACTTCGTGAAGTGCTATCGGCCGGGGGAGGACCGCGCCAACCGGCAGGAGACCGAGCGCCCAGGAGATCGTGGAGGACCTCCAAGCCGCCCTCCGCGAGTTCACCGCCATCGCCGAAGCTCTGGCGGCTCGCACGTCGGGGACGGACGGCTGAGCCGGCGAGGGCCGAGGAGAGCGCGGGTGCTGAATGCCAGATCCCCCGCAGTGGCGGAGGTTTCCGAATCGAACGGAATAGAAGGAAGCGCCCGCATGGCCTCGGCCCTCGCCGACTCTACCCAGGGATCAACTCACTGAGTCGGTCGAGAGTGTACGTCTCCGACCCGGCCGGCAGGCCCTCCGGTGCCTCGATGCCGACGTAGGTGACCGGCTCGTCCGGCAGCCGTCCGTCCCACATGGTCACCTCCGCCTTCGTGCGCCACCGGTCGACCAGGTAGGCCATCGTGAGGTACCGCCGCTCCACCAGTGCCCGTACCCGGTCGGCCGTGGTGAAGGTGTTGCCCTCCACCCGGTTGAACGACGGCATGCCCGGCAGGTAGAGGTGCAGCCACACCGCCTGCCAGCCATGCTCGTTCCGGGCGAACACCATCGGCAGCGCGACCCGGCCCTGGCCGCGCAGGTGCGAACGCGCCCGCACGGTCCGGGCGTCGAACGGTGCGCCGCGCTGGTCCCGGGTACGCGTCTGGTACCCGAACATCGACTCGGCGACCTCGTCGAACGACTCGCCCGCGTAGATGTTGACCTGCGGAACCACGTACCGCCCACGGACGGTCAGCGGCACGTCGATGAATTCGGTCGCGCCGTTCTTCGCATCGGTGATGTCACCGGAGTGCACCACGCCGTCGTGGCGGTAGTTCGTCCAGGACACCTGGCCCGCACTGTGGAACCCGTCGTCGAGCAGCAGCACCGACAGGTCGTAGTCGGTGCGCCGGCTGCTCTGCCGCCAGTAGGTGAAGAAGCGCAGCAGCTCGCCGGAGACCGACGCCCGCGAACCCCTCGGCAGCACCGCGAAACCGCCCTCGGCCGCCTTGCCGGTCAGCGGCAGGGCGACGTCGAGCACCTCCGGGTCCACCAGCAGCGGTCGCTCCGGTTCCGGCAGCCGGGCGGCGACCTCGGCGTCGAGCAGTGCCGACAGCTCGGCCACCAGCTCCGCCGGCAGCGGCGGCCGTTCGTCGGGTCCGACCCACGAGTTGCGCGACCGGCTGGCGTACATCCGGACGGACGCGGGTGTCAGCCGGTTGTCGACATGTTCGCGCAGGGAGAGGAGCACCCGGCCCGACGCCGAGCCGAGCGCGCCCGTGACGGCGTCGACCACGGTGGTGCGCTCCGCCGCCGACGCCAGCCGCAGCAGCCGGTCGGCGGACCGCAGGAGCAGGCCCGGGGCGGCCGACAACACCGACGCGGCCGGGGCGACGGCCCCGGAGCGGATCGCGGCCTCCGCGCGACCGGCGAGGTTGGGTACCCGCCGCTCGCCACGGGCGACCGCGAACACCCGCTGCGCGTGCGGCCACTGGGCGTACTCGTGCGGGTGCAGCCGTTCCCCGAGCCGCTTCCACCGCTCCGCGTAGCGCGCGACGTCCCCGAGCTTCGCCGGGCTGGCCGCGACGACCTGGTCCAGCGCGGCCAGCAGCATCCGCCGCTCCGGGCGTCGGAAGGCACGGAACCGGGTGGGGGTCCCGAGCGAGGGGTCCCCGTCGGAGACCTGGCAGGCAAGGCGCAGCACGTCGGTCGTGGTGTCCACGGCGACCAGCGGCCGGCCGAGGACGAGCCGGATCCCGTTGAGCACGGCCCGGTTCTCCCGTACCGGGATCTCGGCCGGCTGGGGGCCGTCCGCGCAGGCGACCGCGAGTTCGCCGAGGATCGCCAGGTCCGCCTCGCCGTGCGGCGTGACGCTGCCGGCCAGCGCCAGGTAGAGCCGGGTCGCCTCCACCTCGGCGGTATCGCCGAGCCGCAGCAGGGTCACCCGGTCGCCGGCTGCGGCCACCAGGTCGTCGTGCGCGGCCAGCAGCTCGGCGTAGGTGTGCTGGTAGGTGCCGTAACCCGGCAGGTCGAGCAGGTTCACCCCGCCCGAGGTCACGGCCTCCCGCAGCTGCGCCTCGGTCGCCGTGCCCCCACCGGTGAGTACGGCCGCCCGGAGCCGGTCGGTCCAGAACTCGACGGTGTCCGGCACGTCGTCCGGGAAGCCGATGAAGTAGGCATTGTGCTGGACGTGGTCACCCACCAGCTCGCGTACCGCCGTCACAACCGTGACGGCGAGGTCCATCGCCGGGCCGGGAGCCAGCGCGCCGACGTGCTCCAGCAGGGCCCGCGACGCCGAGAACCCGACGTCGAGCAGTGCCGTGTCCAGTTGCCGGGCCACCGGCGTGCCGTCGCCGGCCGCGCCGGTGCTGACCGGTACGCGCAGCGTCTTCTGGATGATCAGCTTCTCGAGCACGTGGCCCCCCCCGAACGACTCCGGCCGTTGCCCCGCAGCGGCAGAGTGGGTCGCCGGGGACTCGAACCCCGAACCTTCCGATCCAACAAGGAGAAGAAGGAAGCGCCTCCATGACCGCAGGAGCGGAGAACGGACGCGCTACTCAGTCGGATGCTCTATCCAGTTGAGCTAACGACCCAGGTGTCGATCATCGCACCGGTCGGGTCGGCCTGGCTATCGCGTAATCGCCGCCCGGGGACATCCGCCGCCCGACTGCTGGCCGTACGGGGGCAGGCGGACGAGCTGCTCGCCGAGGTCGGAGACAGCCGCGGGCGGTGGCTGAGGCACAATTCACGCCGAGCTGAAACAGTCGAGAAAGGACAGTAGTGAGAAACGGTCTCCTGCGCGTACTGATGGTGATGAGCCTGGTGCTCGCCAGTGGCGCGGCGGTCGCCTCGCCCGCGTCGGCCAGCGAGGACCCCACCGGCGTCATCTGCGTCCTCAACCAGAACACGTGGCTGCGCGCCTCGGAGCACGGCACCGTGCTGCGTACGCTGACCGCCGGACGCGGGTTCCGGTCGCACGGCATCGGCAGCGACACCGGCTCGGGCGTCATGTGGATCTACGGGCACGGGGCCGAAGCACCCTGGCAGGACGGCTGGGTTCCCCAGAGCAACCTTTCCGGTTGCTACCAACCGTAGGACGCCGAGCAACGGACCGGTCAGGGGTCGACGAGGACGAGCCAGTCCTTGTCGACCCGGCGGGCGGTTGCGTCACCTGATCGGCGAGCCGCCGTCCACCGGGATGGTGTGGCCGTGGATGAAGGACGCGTCGTCGCTCGCGGCGTTTGCCAGGGAGAGGTCGGAGACGACGACCTTCGCCCCCTCCCAGGCGAGCTCCACGCACATGGATCGACCGAGGCCGGAACCCACCTGCTCGGGGCGGTATCCACCTCCCGTCACGAGTGCGACCTTGTCCTTCAGTCCGCGTACACCCGTTCCCCACTGTCTCGGTGGGGGAACTGTTCCGAACCGACCAGCACGAAACGTTTCGGCTGGTCAGGGCCGTTCCGTCGAAGCCGTCTCTGCACGGTAACCGCTCACGCCGTCCGGGATGGCCGGGATGGTCCGTCCGCACGCCCTTCGGGTGCCACGCAGACCGCCGGCGACCCCGTGCCGTTGGTCGGGTGACGCCCGATTGTCAATCTTGGACAGCTACCGTTCGGAGGGGACGGTAACTGTCCAAGATTGACGGTGGGAGCGGAGGCGGGCGTGGGTGGATCCGGTGGTGGGGGGCGGTCCGGCGGGGAGTTGGCCGGGTTCCGGATCGGCCACGTGCCGGCCGGGGTCGGTGACCTGGTGTCGGACTTCGCCACCGAGTGGGACGACGTCCGGTTCGCCTCCCGGGTGTGGGAGCGGGAGACCGCCGAGGGTGCCCGGGTCGACCTGCGGGTGCACGTCCTGCGCGGCGAGCGCCTCGCCACCCTCGCCGACCTGCGTGACTTCCTCGCCGAATACCACGAGCGCGACCCCGCCGAGTGGGCGCTGACCGAGTTCCGCCACGGCGAGCTGCCCGGCCTGGTCGGTGCGACGGAGGCGTTCTGGCTGGTCACGCCCGGTGTCGCGGTCGACGTCCTGCTCGACGCGGCGGTCGGTGGCCAGCCGGACCTGCTGGCCGTCGCCACGGGGGTCGATCCGCTCACCTGACGTGAACAAACGGGTGGCGCTGCCCGGAGTGGCGCGCCGTCCGTCGTCGACGTCGTGGTCCGGTCGGTTGACGTCGATCCACCCGGGGTACAGGGGGCCGGCACGGTGTCGGGCCGCGCCGTGCAGACGTAGCCCGACACCGCATGACAGGATCCGCCTGGACCGGGCGGACGACCCGGCGGTGATCAGGAAGTCGAGGGTGAGATGGAGTTTCTGGCCAGCCCCGAGCTGTGGATCGCGTTCGCGACCCTGCTCCTGCTGGAGATCGTGCTCGGTATCGACAACGTGGTGTTCATTTCGATCCTGTCCGGCCGGCTGCCCGAGCACCAGCAGGCCCGGGCGCGGACCATCGGGCTCTCTCTGGCGTTGATCACCCGACTCATCCTGTTGGCCTCGTTGTCCTGGGTGATCGGCCTGACCGCGCCGCTGTTCACCGTCCTCGGCCAGGAGATATCCGGACGGGACCTGATCCTGCTGGTCGGTGGTCTGTTCCTGCTCGGCAAGGCGACGTACGAGATCCACGAGCACCTGGAGGGCGCCGACCACGCCCGGTCGGGCAAGGCCGCCTCGTTCGGCGCGGTCATCGCGCAGATCCTCGTCCTGGACATCGTCTTCTCGCTCGACTCGGTGATCACCGCGGTCGGCATGGTCGACGAGCTGATCGTCATGGTGGCGGCGGTGATCATCGCGATGATCATCATGCTGGTCTCGGCCGGCGCGGTCAGCAACTTCGTGAACCGGCACCCGACGGTCAAGATGCTGGCCCTGTCGTTCCTGCTGCTGATCGGGGCCAGCCTGATCGCCGAGGGCTTCGACCAGCACATCCCGAAGGGCTACGTGTACGGTCCGATCGCCTTCTCGATCTTCGTGGAGTTCCTCAACCTGCGGGTCCGGTCCAAGCAGAAGCGCGAGGACGGGAAGCCGGTGCACCTGCACCCGACGTACGTCAAGAACGGGCAGGCCGCCGCCACCCCGACGGCGGTCCCGCAGGCCCGTACGGCGACCGATCCGGCCCCGAAGGGCTGACGTGGCGAAGCTGCTGTACTCGGCGTCGATGTCGACGGACGGGTTCATCGCCGGGGTGGGCGGTGACATGTCCTGGCTGACCCCGTACCTCGGCCCGAACCCGACGGTGGACGACGTCGCCGCGCGTACCGGCGCGTTGCTCGTCGGCCGGCGGACCTTCGGCGGCGACGACCCGTACCGCGATCTGCCGGGGGAGGGGGAGGCGTTCGGCGGCGGCTGGGAGGGGCCGCAGTTCGTGCTCACCCACCATCCGCCGGCCGACCCGGTGCCCGGCGTCACCTTCGTCACCGACCCGGCGACGGCCGTCGCGCGGGCGCGGGAGGCGGCCGGCGACGGGTACGTCAACGTCCTCGGCGCGGACGTCGCCCGGCAGTGCCTCGCCGCCGGCCTGCTGGACGAGGTGCTGGTCTCCGTCACGCCCGTGCTGCTCGGTGACGGGGTGCGGCTGTTCGACCACCCGGGCGGCTCGACCGTCCGGCTCGAACCGATCAGCGTCACCGAGGCTCCGCCGGTCACCAACCTGTGGATGCGCGTGGTGCGCTGAGCGGTCGCGTTACGACGAAGGGGTCGCCCCGGATCGGGGCGACCCCTTCGTGCTGCCCGGAGACTTCCTCATTACCCGCTCGTAACTTTTCATTGACGGCTGCGAATTGATGCGGGCATCATGTGTCCACGATCGATCGGACGCCCCGCCCGCCTCCCGCCACCACCGGGACCACCCCCACGGAGGGCGCAGCCATGCTGCTCCGAAAGATCCTCGTCACCGCCACGGCCGCCGCCGCGATCCTGCTGCCGGCCACCGCCGCCACCGCCGCCCCCGCGCCGACACGTGACGCGGCACCCGCCCCGATATCCGCCGGGGCCGGAGCGGCGACCACCAACACCACCGTGAGCAGCACCGCCTCCAGCGGCGTCGGCGCGTCCGCCACCAATCCGGTGATCGTCGTCGGCGGCCTCTCCGGGGTCGCCATCGCCTACGAGCCGCTCGCCGCCCGACTGCGTGGCGACGGTCACCGGGTCAGCATCTACCAGCTTCCCGGCCTCGGGCTCGGGGACATCGCCGCCTCCGCCCGCTCCTTCAGCGGGTACGTCGCCCAGGTGCGTGCCGCCACCGGCGCGGCCCGGGTCGACCTGGTCGCCCACTCGGAGGGCGGCCTCGTCTCCCGCTACTACCTCAAGTATCTGGGCGGCACCGGCTCGGTCGGCCGGCTGATCACCCTCGGCAGCCCGCACTACGGCACCTACATCGCCGACATCGCGAAGTTCCTCGGCCTCGGCGACTGCATCGGCATCGTGGCCTGCCAGCAGATGACCATCGGGTCGGCGTTCCTCAACGACCTGAACGCCGGAGACGACACGCCGGGCCCGGTCCGCTACACCACCATCCGGACCCTCCAGGACGAACTGGTCCGTCCCACCCAGAACGCGACCCTCGCCGACGGGGCCACCAACGTGTTGATCCAGACCCCCTGCCCGCTACGGATCGTCGGGCACCTCGGACTGGTGCTCGACGGCACCACGTACACCGTCATCCAGGACGCGCTCGCCGACCGGGCGATCACCCCGAACTGCTTCGCGGTCTGACCCGCAGGTCTGTCGGCCGGTACCCGCCGGCCGGCTGTCGCATCACCGTCAGCAGGCCCCGCCGAGGCGGGAGAACCGTACCCTCCTCGTAGCGAATCCGGCGTCGGAGTCGAGCCGGCGGCCACACCGCCGAGCCGAGCCGGCAACCCCTTCACGGAGGTGACCCATGTCCCCCCAGGTCCTGTTCGCTTCCCGTCCCCGCCGTCGCCCACCCACCCTGCTCCTGATCCTCGGGCTGGTCCTCGGGCTGGCCGTCCCCACGCTGGTGGCGGCCCCCGCGTCCGCCGGACCCGGCGTACTGTCCTCCCCGTTCTGCTCGTCGAACGGGTTCTACGAGCCGAACCCCGCCAACCCGTCGATCGGTACGACCTGGACGTTCATCGGATCCCGGAGCAACGAGGGCCTCACCTACCGGTACTGGATGGCGCAGCAGCCGAGCGGGTCGTCCGTCCTGTACTACCGCAACAGCCTGGTGGCCACCTGCAACTGGGCCAACGGCCTGGTCTCCAGCACGACGCTCACCGCGACCGGTGCCTCCGGCACCCCCCAGTGCACCAGCAGCTCCGACATAACGTCGCCGATCTCGTCGGTCACCGAGCGGTACGTCGGGCAACGCTGGGTCCCCACCCAGGGAATCACCCCGACCGCCACGTTCCGCTACTGGCATTGGGAGTGGTACTCCTACGTGACCCTGACCTGGAAGTACAGCTCCAGCCACGTGGTGCGGTGCTGAGCGCCCGTCCGCCCGCCCGGGTCGGCAGGTAGCTGACCCGGGCGGGCGGACGGGGCACGCCACGGAGCGCCGCCGGCGTGGAGAGTCCGGTTCAGACGCGGGCGCCCAGGATCACGTCGGCGGCGCGCCAGGCCAGCGCGGCCACCGGGCCGTTGATCCAGCCCGACACCAGCACCGGTAGCACCGAGGCGTCCACCACCCGTAGGCCGTCCACCCCGCGCACCCTCAGGTCCGCGTCGACCACGTCGGCGTCGTCCGGGCCCATCGCGCAGGTGCCGACGGCGTGGTAGCCGCAGTAGCCGTGCGACAGTGCCGCGTCGAGGATCTCCCGCTCACCGCGGACGGCCGGGCCGGGCAGCGTTTCGGTCACGATCCGCCGGGCGATCGGCCCGGTCGCGAAGAACTCCCGCATCCGGCGGAACGTCGCCACCGCCACCGACCGGTCGTACGGGTCGGTGAGGTAGCGCATGACGATCCGGGGCGGGGTCGCCGGGGCCGGGCCGGTGATCTCCAGGCTGCCCTCGCTCTCCGGTCGGGTCACCCCGCCGAGGCACATCAGCCCGGCCTCCCGTTCCAGCTCCAGCGCCCGGCCCGGCCGGGGCGGGGCAGCCGAGAACGGGGCCATCAGCAGGTGCGCGTCCGGCCGGTCCTGCTCCGGCGTCGAGCGCAGGTAGGCGGCCACGTCGTGCACCGGCAGGGCGAGCGGTCCCCGTTTGGCGACCAGCCAGCGCATCGCCGCCAGCGACTGCCCGAGGACGTTGTTGAGCAGGGGGTTGTACCCGATCTGGCCGGCCAGCCGGTACTGGAGGGCCATCATCCGGTGCTCCCGCATCCCGGCGCCGACCCGGGGCCGGTCTTCCAGCACGGCCACCCCGGCGGCCCGTAGCGTGTCGGCCGGCCCGATCCCGGAGAGCTGGAGCAGCTGTGGGCTGGCGATCGCGCCGGCCGCGAGGATCACCTCGGCGCGGGCGTACAGGTCGACGCTGCGCCCGGCCCGGTGCACCCGTACCCCGACCGCCCGACCCGCCGTCACCAGCACCCGCTGGGTCACCGTCCGCACCAGCACGGTCAGGTTCGGCCGGTCGCGCACCGGGTGCAGGAAGGCGTGGGCGGCGCTGACCCGCTGGCCGTCCCGGATCGTCGCCGTGGTGTAGCCGATCCGTTCGTCGTCGCCGTCGTTGAGGTCGTCGGTGCGGCGCAGCCCCTGCCGAACCCCGGCGTCGATCATCTCCTCGCAGAGTTCGTTCGTGCCGACCGCCGTGGACAGGCGCAGCGGGCCGTCGGCGCCGGCACCCGCCGCGCGGTAGGGGCTGTCCTCGATCCGCTGGAACACCGGGCGCATCGCGTCCCAGCCCCAGCCGGGGTTGCCCCGGCCGGCCAGGGCGTCCCAGTCGGCCGGGGCGCCCCGGCCGTAGATCATGCCGTTGATCGAGCTGGAGCCCCCGACCAGCCGCCCCCGCTGCCACACCTCGCGCTGCCCGGTGGGAGTGGTGGCGGGGTAGTGCCAGGCCGTGTTCCGGTCGTCCATCAGCTTGGAGAAGCCCTTCGGGATCCGGACGAAGAGGCTGCTGTCCCAGCCACCGGCCTCGACCACCAGCACCCGGGTCGCCGGGTCCGCGCTGAGCCGGTGCGCCAGCACGCAGCCCGCCGTGCCCGCGCCGACCACGATGTAGTCGAACTCTTCCACACTGGACCCCCGGTCCTGATCGATGGATCAGACGGTAGCCGGTCGGTCGCTCACCCGGCGGCGGGGGGTCGGTCACCGTCCGTCATCGGTCCGGGCCGGGGGTGGCGATCCGGACACCGATCCCGCCGGGCCGAGGGACGAGCCAGCGAAGGGCGGCGGCGAGGAGTACGATTCCGGGCGCGCGGTCGCCGATGCCCGCCACCTCAACGTCCCGGTGCGGCGTCGCCCACCGGCCAGACGCGCCCCGCGCGTCGTTGGAGAACTGTTCCGCATTCTGCAAGAGGGTCGGCCCCGAGCCCGGCCCGGGGGAGAGACTAGCCTGATGGGCGTGACACGCCGCGCGAAGATCGTCTGTACTCTCGGTCCCGCCACCGCCTCGCCGGAACGCATCCGCGGGCTGGTCGAGGCGGGCATGAACGTGGCGAGGCTGAACTTCAGCCACGGCAGCCACGCCGACCACGAGGCCGTCTACCGGCTGGTCCGCGAGGCCGCCGAGGCGTCGGGCCGTCCGGTCGCCGTCCTGGCCGACCTCCAGGGCCCGAAGATCCGCCTCGGCCGGTTCGCCGACGGGCCGCACGAGTGGCGCACCGGAGACTCGGTGGTGATCACCGGCGACGACGTGCTCGGCACCAAGGACCGCGTCTCCTGCACCTACCGCAAGCTGCCGCAGGAGGTGAAGCCGGGCGACCGGCTGCTGATCGACGACGGCCGGGTCGCCGTCGAGGTCACCGACGTCACCGGCAACGACATCCGCTGCCTGGTCACCGAGGGCGGCCCGGTCTCCAACAACAAGGGCGTCTCGCTGCCGAACGTGGCGGTCAGCGTGCCGGCCCTGTCGGAGAAGGACGCCGAGGACCTCCGCTTCGCCCTCGGCCTCGGGGTCGACATGATCGCGCTCTCCTTCGTCCGCTCGGCCGAGGACATCAAGCTCGTCCACGCGATCATGAGCGAGGTCGGCGTGCAGCGGCCGGTGCTGGCCAAGGTCGAGAAGCCCGAGGCGGTCGACCACCTTGAGGCGATCGTGCTGGCCTTCGACGGTGTCATGGTCGCCCGTGGCGACCTCGGCGTCGAGCTGCCGCTGGACCAGGTCCCGCTGGTGCAGAAGCGGGCGGTGCAGCTCTGCCGGGAGAACGCCAAGCCGGTCATCGTGGCCACCCAGATGCTCGACTCGATGATCGAGAACTCGCGGCCGACCCGGGCCGAGGCGTCCGACGTCGCCAACGCCGTGCTCGACGGCGCGGACGCGGTGATGCTCTCCGGCGAGACCAGCGTCGGCAAGTACCCGGTGCTGACCGTCAGCACCATGGCGAAGATCGTCACCACCACCGAGGCCGGCTCGTTCGCAGTGCCCCGGCTCCAGCACGACCCGCGTACCCACGGCGGCGCGCTGACCTCGGCGGCGTCCTCGATCGCCCGGGCCATCGGCGCGAAGGCGCTGGTCGCCTTCTCGCAGACCGGTGACACCGTGAAGCGGCTCTCCCGGCTGCACTGCGACCTGCCGCTGCTCGCGTTCACCCCGGTCCCCGAGGTCTACCGGCAGCTCGCCCTCTCCTGGGGCGTGCAGACCTTCCTGATGCCGTTCGTCGAGCACACCGACGACATGTTCCGCCAGGTCGACCAGGCGCTGCTCGGCCTCAACCGGGCCAACCCGGGCGACTACGTGGTGATCGTCGCCGGCAGCCCGCCCGGCACGCCCGGCTCCACCAACACGCTGCGGGTGCACCAGCTCGGCTCGCTCGTGGACGCGGCCTCGGCGCGGGCGTTGCAGTGACCGACGTCCTGACCGGCCAGGCCGCCGTCGACCAACTGCTGGAGGTCCTCGACCTCGCGCCGACCGGCGCGACGACCTTCCGGGGGATCAGCCCCCCGGTCGGTCCGCAGCGGGTGTACGGCGGCCAGGTCGCCGGTCAGGCCCTGGTGGCCGCCGGCCGCACGGTCGACCCGGAGCGGTTCGTGCACTCGCTGCACGGCTACTTCGTCCGCCCCGGCGACCCGAGCGAGCCGATCGAGTACCAGGTGGAGAACGTCCGTGACGGACGTTCCTTCTCGGTCCGCCGGTCGGTGGCCTACCAGCACGAAAAGCCGATCTTCTTCATGTCGGCCTCGTTCCAGCACCGGGAGGAGGGGCTGGACCACCAGGCCCCCACCCCGCCGGACGTGCCCGGCCCCGACGGCGTCCCCACCATGACCGACCGGCTCGCCCGCTACCCCGAGCGGCTCGGCATCTGGGCGATGATCCCCCGCCCGATCGACGTGCGCTACGTCGGCGAGCCCGGCTGGGTGCGCCCCGGTGACCGGCCCCCGGACCCGCACCAGCGCGTCTGGATGCGCATCGACGGCAAGCTCCCCGACGACCCGCTGCTGCACGCCTGCGCCCTGACGTACGCCTCCGACCTGACCCTGCTCGACTCGGTGCTGTCGGTGCACGGTGAGGTCTGGGGGCCCGGCGGCGTGGTCGGGGCCAGCCTCGACCACGCGCTCTGGTTCCACCGACCCTTCCGGGCCGACGAGTGGTTCCTCTACGACTGCTGGAGCCCGTCGGCCTCCGGTGGCCGGGGACTGGCCACCGGTCGGATGTTCACCACCGACGGCGGGCACATCGCCAGCGCGGTACAGGAGGGGCTGCTGCGCCGGGTCGAGGGGTGACCAGCCGGGGCGACCGGCGAGCCGCTCCGACTGGCCGGTAACCTCTCCGACATGCGCCTCTCCGCCCGGGTCGACTACGCGTTGCGCGCGACCGCCGAACTCGCATCGGTCGCCGGGGACGCCACCGGACGGACCCGACCGGTCACCGCCGAACAGATCGCCCGGGCGCAGGACATCCCGCCGAAGTTCCTGGAGAGCATCCTGCTGCAACTGCGCCGGGGCGGCGTCGTGCACGCCCAGCGCGGCCCGGAGGGCGGCTACTGGCTAGCCCGGCCGGCGGCCGAGATCTCCCTCGCCGAGGTGATCCGGGTGATCGACGGTCCGCTGGCACACGTCCGGGGGCAGCGCCCGGAACAGGTCGGGTACCACGGTGCGGCGCGGTCGTTGCAGGAGGTGTGGATCGCCCTGCGCGCCAGCGAGCGGGAGATCCTCGAACTGGTCACCATCGCCGACGTGGCCACCGGGACCCTGCCCGAGCGGATCAACCAGCTCGCCGCCGACCCCAGCGCCTGGAGCTGAACCGCACCTCTGCGCGCCCCGTTCGTGCGGGCAGCTCCACAGCGTCCCCCGGTGTGCCACACCTGCGGCGACGGCGCGGCGGGCGGCCACCGGATGACCCGCTCCTCGCTCAGCCTGTCCCGCTCAGCCCTGGCCGGCGGCCGGCCCCGTCCGGCGGGCCGCGCGTTCACCGTGCCGGGGTGTCTCCGGCGAGCAGGCTGTCCGCCGTGGCACGGAGCAGATCCCAGGCATCGTCGACGTGCTCCTGGCGGGTCTGCGGGGAGCCGACCGCTAGGCGCAGCGTGTACCGGCCCCCGACCCGGGTGTGCGTGAGGTACACCCGACCGGTGGCGTTGACCCGCTCCAGCAGCGCGGCGTTCGCCTCGTCCCCGGCCCGTAGCCGGAAACAGACCAGCGAGAACGGGTGCGGTGCGGTCAGCTCGAACCGGTCGTCGGCGCGGACCCGGTCGGCGAACCGGGCGGCCAGCGCCACCCCGGAACGGATGTGCGCCCGCAGTCCCTCGACGCCGTAGAAGCGGAGCACGAACCAGAGCTTCAACGCCCGGAACCGGCGGCCGAGCGGCACCTGCCAGTCCCGGTAGTCGATCACCGCCCCGGACTCGGTGGCGGCGTTGCGCAGGTACTCCGGCAGCACGGTCAGCGCCTCGACCAGCTCCGCCGCGTCGGCCACCCAGAAGGCGTCGCAGTCGAAGCCGGTGAGCAGCCACTTGTGCGGGTCGAAACAGTACGAGTCGGCGTACTCCAGACCCGCGTGCGACCAGCGCAGCTCCGGGCAGACCGCCGCCGCTCCCGCGTACGCCGCGTCCACGTGCAGCCAGACACCGTACTCGGCGCAGATGGCGCCGATCTCCGGCAGTGGGTCCACGGCGGCCGTGGAGGTGGTCCCGATCGTCGCCACCACGATCGCCGGCACCTCGCCGGCGGCCAGGTCGGCCTCGATCGCGGCACGCAAGGCCGCCGGGCGCATGGCCTGCGTCGCCGGGTCCACCTCGACCGGACGCACCCCCTCGTCGCCCAGGCCGGCGATCCGGGCCGCCTTCTCGATGGAGGAGTGCCCCTGGGTGGAGGTGTACGCGCGGTAGCGGCGGTCGACGCCGACGGCCCGCCACCGGCCCTTACCGGCCCGGTGCAGCGCCGCCAGGGTGGCGACCAGGGTCGCCGAGGAGGCCGAGTCCTGGATCACCCCGCCACCCCGGCCGGACGAGTGGAACCGCTCCGGCAGGCCGAGCAGCCCGGCCAGCCAGTCGAGCATCCGGGTCTCCAGCTCGGTGCACGCCGGCCCGGTGGCCCAGAGCATGCCCTGCACGCCGAGCCCCGAGCTGACCAGGTCGCCCAGGACGCTCGGGCCGCTGGTGTTGGCGGGGAAGTACGCGAAGAAGCCGGGATGCTGCCAGTGGGTGAGGTTCGGGGCGACCACCGTGTCGAGGTCGGCGAGCACCGCCTCGATCGGCTCGCCGACCGTCGGAGGCGCGGCGGGCAGCGCGGCGGCGACCGTTCCCGGTGGGTTCTGCGAGGTCACCGGTCGCGCGTCGAGCGACGACCAGTAGTCGGCGATCCAGTCCACCACCGCGTGACCGGCGCGGCGGAACTCCTCGGGGTCCATGTGAGCTGCCACCCGACGAGTCGACCAACAATCCGGACCGGAGGCAAGGGTGTGTGACGTGCCCCAACGGCAGGCACCGGGCCGCAGCCGCGGAATCCGCACAGCTCCGGCCCGGTGCACCACACCGCAGCACCCCCGACCCGTCCCGACCGGGGATGCCCTACCACCACCGGAACCAACGTTAGGCGACCCCCGCCATCCGTGGGTGAAGCCGGTGTGAAGATCGTGTTTCGGGCAGCTTGCCCCGCTTGGCAGCCGGGTGTTGTGCCGCACGGTGTGGTCTTCTATCGTCCATCGTGCGTGGAGCCTCCCCTCCCGGCCGGGTTCCTCCTCGGCCGGACCGCAGCGCGGCAGGCCACCGTCGACCGGGCAAGGCCGACGGCGACGCCACCGTGCGCTCCGACCTCCCCGAGAGGCCCCGCATGACGCGTACCCGGACGACCCGCACCGCCCTGCTCGCCGCCACCGCCGCCGGTGCCCTCGCCGCCGGCACCCTGACCACCGTGGTCGCCTCGGCAGCCGCCGCCGGCTGCCGGGTCGACTACCGCGTGACCAACCAGTGGGGTGGCGGCTTCGGCGCCGACGTCGCCGTCACCAACCTCGGCGACCCGGTCACCGGCTGGACCCTCACCTGGTCCTTCACCGCCGGCCAGCAGGTGACCCAGGCGTGGAACGCCACGGTCACCCAGTCCGGCGACCGGGCCACCGCCCGTGACGTCGGCTACAACGCCGCGATCGGCACCGGCGGCACCGCGACCTTCGGCTTCAACGCCTCGTGGAACGACGCCGGCAACCCGGCCCCGGCGAGCTTCGCGCTGAACGGCACGACCTGCACCGGCGCCACCACCCCCACCACCGCGCCCGGGACGACACCCCCGCCCACGACACCGCCACCCACCACGCCCCCGGCCGGGGCCAAGCAGGTGGAGGACCTCGACCGGGGGTTGATCAGCGTCCGCTCCGGCAACGGGAACCTCGTCTCCTGGCGGCTGCTCGGCACCGAGACCTCCGGGGTGGCGTTCAACCTCTACCGCGGCGCCACGAAGGTGAACGGCGCGCCGATCACCGGCGCCACCAACCACCTCGACAGCGGGGCCGCCGCCGGGGCCTCGTACACCGTGCGGGCCGTGGTGAACGGCACCGAGCAGGCCGCGTCCGCACCCGCGCTCCAGTTCGCCAACGGTCACCTCGACGTGCCGATCCAGCCGCCGGCCGGTGGCACGACCCCCACGGGTGAGGCCTACACGTACGCCGCGAACGACGCCTCCGTCGGTGACCTCGACGGCGACGGTCGCTACGAGATCGTGCTCAAGTGGGACCCGTCCAACGCCAAGGACAATTCGCAGAGCGGCTACACCGGCCCGGTGTTCGTCGACGCGTACACCCTCACCGGCACCCGGCTGTGGCGCATCGACCTCGGCCGTAACATCCGGGCCGGCGCCCACTACACCCAGTTCCAGGTGTACGACTACGACGGCGACGGCCGCGCCGAGATCGCCATGAAGACCGCCGACGGCACCCGCTCCGGCACCGGCCAGGTCGTCGGGTCCTCCTCCGCCGACCACCGCAACTCCAGCGGCTACGTCCTCGCCGGCCCCGAGTACCTGACCATGTTCGACGGCCGTACCGGCGCGGTCCTCTCCACCGTCAACTACGACCCGCCGCGCGGGAACGTCTCCTCCTGGGGCGACAACTACGGCAACCGGGTCGACCGGTTCCTCGCCGGCACCGCCTACCTCGACGGCCAGCGTCCATCGCTGATCATGGCGCGGGGCTACTACACCCGCGCGGTCATCGCCGCCTGGGACTTCCGTAACGGCACCCTCACCAGGCGGTGGACGTTCGACTCCAACGCCAGCGGCAACGGTGCCGCGCACGGCCAGGGCAACCACAACCTCTCCGTCGCCGACGTCGACGCCGACGGCCGCCAGGAGATCGTCTACGGCGCGGCCACCATCGACGACAACGGCCGGCTGCTCCACTCCACCGGCTACGGTCACGGGGACGCCCTGCACGTCGGTGACCTCGACCCGGCCCGCGCCGGCCTGGAGGTCTTCAAGGTCGACGAGGACGCCAGCAAGCCCAGCTCGTACTTCGCCGACGCCCGTACCGGTCAGATCATCTGGTCCACCCCGGCGTCCGGCGACAACGGCCGGGGCGTCTCCGGCGACATCTGGGCCGGCAGCCCCGGAGCCGAGTCCTGGTCGTCGGCCGCCAGCGGGATCGCCAACACCCGGGGGCAGAACGTCGGACGCAAACCGTCCTCGGCGAACTTCCTCGCCTGGTGGGACGGCGACCCGGTCCGCGAGCTCCTCGACGCCACCCGGATCGACAAGTACGGCACCAGCGGCGACACCCGGCTGCTCACCGGTAGCGGCGTCGCCGCCAACAACGGCACCAAGTCCACCCCGGCACTGTCCGGCGACATCCTCGGCGACTGGCGCGAGGAGGTCGTCTGGCGAACCAGTGACAACACCGCGCTGCGCATCTACAGCACCCCGACGCCGACCGGCACGCGGATCCACACCCTGATGCACGACCCGCAGTACCGGACCGCCGTCGCCTGGCAGAACACCGCCTACAACCAGCCGCCGCACCCGAGCTTCTTCATCGGCGACGGCATGACCACCCCGCCAGCCCCGAACGTCTACCCGCGCTGACCCGCCCTCCCGGTGTCCCGCCCGCCCCGTCCGGGCGGCGGGACACCGGGGGAGCCGCCCGGTCGGTCCGGTGGCCCACCCGTTCCCCGGGAGGGCGTCGGGTCAGTCCGCGCGCCGCAGGCCGCCGGCCACCTGCTCCGCGATCAGCTCGAACGAGCGCACCCGGTCCGCGACGTCGTACACCAGCGTGGTCAGCATCAGCTCGTCGGCGCGGGTCCGCTCCAGCAGCGCGCCGAGCTGCCGGCGTACCGTCTCCGGAGACCCCTGCGCCTGGCCCTCCCCGCGCTGCGCGACGAACTCCCGCTCCATCGGGGTGTACGGGTACGCCGCCGCCTCGTCCGGGCTGACCAGGGGTTCCGGCCGCCCGGAGCGGAGCTTCAGGAACGACAGCGCGGCCGGGGCGGCCAGCCACCGGGCCCGCTCGTCGGTCTCCGCGCAGACCGCGTTCACCGCCACCATCGCGTACGGCCGGTCCAGCCACCGCGACGGCCGGAAGTTGCGTCGGTACAGCTCCAGCGCCGGCTCGGTGTTCGCCGCGCTGAAGTGGTGCGCGAACGAGAACGGCAACCCGAGCGCCCCGGCCAGCTGCGCGCTGAACCCGCTCGACCCCAGCAGCCAGATCGCCGGCTGCTCACCCTGACCCGGCGTCGCCACGATCGGGCCCGGTCGTTCCCCGCTGAAGTAGTTCATCAGGTCGGCCAGTTCCCGGGGGAACCCCTCCGCCGACAACCCCTCCATGGTCCGCCGCAACGCCAACGCGGTCCGCTGGTCGGTGCCCGGCGCCCGGCCGATCCCCAGGTCGATGCGGCCCGGATGCAGCGCCTCCAGGGTGCCGAACTGCTCGGCCACCACCAGCGGCGCGTGGTTGGGCAGCATCACCCCACCCGAGCCCAGCCGGATCGTCGAGGTGTGCGCCGCCAGGTGCGCGATCAGCACCGCCGGCGCCGAACTGGCGATCGCCGGCATGTTGTGGTGCTCGGCCACCCAGAACCGGTGGAAGCCCAGCTCCTCGGCCCGCCGGGCCAACTCGGTGGTGTGTCGCAGCGCCGCCCCGGCGGACGTCCCCGCCGCGACCGGAGCAAGATCAAGAACAGACAACGGTACGTCGATCACACGCCTGACCAACCCGGTTCGCCCCCGCCTTGTTCCTGCAAGGGCCCCCTGTTGCCGCTTTTTGCCGAGCAAGGGTCCCCTGCTGCCACCTCGGCCCCAGCCTGCCACCCGTTCCGTGCGACCGCTGCCGTCTCAGCCCAGCCCGCGTACCTGTTCGAAGATCAGGCTCGTGTGCGTGTGCTGCACCGCCGGATCCACCGCCAGGTGATCCAGCACGAAGTCCCGCAACGCGTCCCCCGACGCCGCCCGCACATGCAGCACGTAGTCGTCCACCCCCGCCACGTGGAACACCGACACCACCCCCGGCAGCCGCACCGACCGGGCCCGGAACGCGTCCACCGCGGCCCGCTCGTGCGCGGTCAACCGCACCGACACCAGAGCCTGCAACGGCAGCCCCACCGCCGCCGGATCCACGTCCGCGTGGAACCCCCGGATCGCCCCACACTCCCGCAAGGCCCGGACCCGGCTCAGGCATGTCGACGGCGCCACCCCCACCCGCTCGGCGAGCGCGTTGTTCGGGATCCGCCCGTCCCCGGCCAGCACGGCGAGAATCGCCCGGTCGGTGTCGTCGAGGGCGGCGAAGCGCCGTACATCATTCGGTGCGACTGGCATCCATACATGATCCACCGAACATCCGTCGACAGGCGTGCAGCGACACAGAATCTTCTACGGATCTCTTGCCTGTCGTCACCGGGATGTTCGAGGCTTCCGCCATGCCCTCCCTGGACACCCGGGCCGTGCACGCCGGCCGCGACGATCTCACCGGCCTCGGCGTCCACGTCCCACCCATCGACCTCTCCACCACCAACCCGCTGCCCTCGGTGGACAGCGGTGGCGAGGCCTACGAGACCCTCGCCACCGGCGAACCTCTCCCACCCGGCGGCAACGCCGTCTACCAGCGCCTCTGGAACCCCACCGTCGCCCGCTTCGAGACCGCCCTCGCCGAACTCGAAGGCACCACCGACGCCGTCGCCTTCGCCAGCGGCATGGCCGCCCTCACCGCCACCGTGCTCGCCGCCACCCGCGACGGGAAACGTCACCTCGTCGCCGTCCGGCCCCTCTACGGCGGGACCGACCACGTGCTCGCCGGCGGCCTGCTCGGCACCGAGGTCACCTGGGCCCGTCCCGACCAGGTCGCCGCCGCCGTACGTCCGGACACCGCCCTGGTCGTCGTCGAGACCCCCGCCAACCCCACCCTCGACCTCGTCGACATCGCCGCCCTCGCCACCGCCGCCGGCGGTGTCCCGCTGCTGGTCGACAACACCGTCGCCACCCCCGTGCTCCAGCAGCCCGTCCGGCACGGGGCGGCCCTCGTGCTGCACAGCGCCACCAAGAGCATCGGCGGGCACGGCGACGTCCTCGCCGGTGTCGTCGCCTGTGACCGCGGCTGGGCGGCCCGGCTGCGCCAGGTCCGTGCCCTCACCGGCGCCGTCCTGCACCCGCTCGGCGCGTACCTGCTGCACCGGGGACTCCAGACCCTCCCGCTGAGGGTCCGCGCCCAGCAGGCCGGCGCGGAGAAGCTCGCGGCCTGGCTCGCCGCCCACCCCCACGTCGCCCGCGTCCACCACCCCAGCCTCGACGACCCCGCCGGGCTCGTCGGCCGGCAACTGCGCGGCACCGGCAGCCTGCTCGCCTTCGAGGTACGCGGCGGCGCGCCCGCCGCCTCCGCCGTCGCTGCGGCCTGCCGGCTGATCACCCACGCCGTCTCCCTCGGCGGCGTCGACACCCTGATCCAGCACCCGGCGTCGCTCACCCACCGCCCGGTCGACGGCCCGGCCAAGCCGCCCGCCGGGCTGCTCCGCCTCTCCGTCGGTCTCGAGGACCCGGAGGACCTGCGCGCCGACCTCGCCCAGGCGCTCGACTCGGTCGACGGCCGAAAATTCTGAAGCGGCGGTGGTAGTGGGACGCCCCTCCCGTTCGTCACCCACCTGACGGAACCCTCGTTGTCCCGGACCGGCGAACCCCGTTCGTCACCGGTGCCGACGAAGACCGAGAGGAGAGCGACCATGGACCCGGTCACCACGAGCGCCACCGACACCGCGAGGAGAATCGCCCGATGAGGTACCTGATGCTGGTCTGCACCGACCCGGACCACCAGCCCGGCCCGGACGACGCCGTCCCGGACGTCGAGGACTGGGTCACCGAGATGGACGGTAAAGGCGTCCGGCTGATGGGCAGCCGGACCCGGCCGGCCAGCGACGCCACCACCGTCCGGGTCCGTGACCGCCAGGTGCTGCTCACCGACGGTCCGTACGCCGAGACCAAGGACCAGATCGCCGGCTTCGACATCATCGAGTGCGCCGACCTCGACGAGGCCGTCGAGGTGGCGTCCCGGCACCCGATGGCGTGGCGAGGGAAAATCGAACTCCGCCCGTTCTGGACCGACGACGAGGACTGACCACGGAAACGGACGACGCCGGTGCCGGCTGAGTTGACCGAACGCATCGCCGGCATCTACGCCGACGCGTGGAGCCGGATCGTGTCCACCATGATCCGGCTCACCGGCGGCGACTGGCACCTGGCCGAGGAGTGCGCCCAGGACGCGTTCACCCAGGCCCTGCGGAAATGGCCGGAATCCGGCATACCCGACCAGCCGCTGGCCTGGCTGACCACCACCGCCCGAAATCGCGCGATCGACCGGATGCGCCGCGCGTCGACCGAGGCCGCGAAACTACGGGAGCTGGCCGCGACAGGCCCGGAGCCGCCGCCCTACCGCAGCGACAGCGACATCCCGGACGAACGCCTGGAACTCGTCTTCACCTGCTGCCACCCGTCGCTGAACCTCGACGCCCAGGTGGCGCTGACCCTGCGCAGCCTGACCGGCATGAGCACCGCCGAGATAGCCCGGGCGTTCCTGGTGCCGGAACGCACCATGGGCCAGCGCCTCTTCCGCGCCAAACAGAAGATCGCTCACGCCCGCGTCCCGTTCCGGGTGCCGCCGGCGCACCTGCTCCCGGATCGGCTGCCTGCCGTCCTTCACGTGCTCTACCTGCTGTTCAACGCCGGCTACGGCGACCCGGAGAAGGCCCGGCTGAGTCGGGAGGCCATCCGGCTCGCCCGAGTGCTGACCGCCGCGCTGCCCGACGAACCCGAGGCGCTCGGCGTGCTCGCCCTGATGCTGCTGCACGACGCCCGGCGGGATTCCCGTACCGACGCCGCCGGTGGCCTGGTCACCCTGGCCGACCAGGACCGCTCGCGCTGGGACCGGGAACGGATCGCCGAGGGCGTCGCCCTCTGCGAACGCGCCCTGCGCCACCGGCGCGCCGGACCGTTCCAGCTCCAGGCGGCCATCGCGGCGTGCCACGCCACCGCGCCGGTCGCGGCCGACACCGACTGGCCACAGATCGTCGGGCTGTACGACCACCTCGCCCGCGTCGCCCCGAGCGTGATCGTGGACCTGAACCGGGCCGTCGCGGTCGGCATGGCCGACGGGCCGGATGTGGCGCTGCCCCTGGTCGACGCGATCGCCGCCACCGGGCAGCTCGACGGTTACCACCTACTGCACGCCACCCGCGCCGACCTGCTGCGCCGCGCCGGCCGGACCGTGGAGGCGGCGGACAGTTACCGGGTGGCGCTCGACCTGGCCCCCACCGACGCCGAGCGCCGGTTCCTGCGCGGCCGGCTGGGCCTCTGCTGACAGCTGTGGCTCCGCTGCAGCGGGGCGCGAGCGGCCCCGCCCGGTCGGCGTGCCGACCCGGTCAGGACTTCGGGCCGACGTACCGGTCGAGCAGGGCGACCGCCGCCCGCCGGGCCACCGACAACGAGTTGCGGCGGTTCATCCGCCAGGCCACGCCGAGCAGGTCCAGCGCGTCCTGGCAGAGGCCCATGATGTCGGCCGACTCGTTGGCGAACAGGTACCGGGGATAGACGTACTCCCGCCCGCAGGCGGTCACCCGGTTGGTCACCCGGCAGCCGTCGGAGTGGAACAGGCCCCGGACGAAGTCCCCGGCGTGCGCCGCGACGATCTCCCGCTGCCAGTCGGCGAGCACGATCGGCCGCTCGTGCTTGCGACCCGGCCCGTGCTGTGGCAGCAGACACGTCCAGTGCCTGCCACTGCTCTCGACCGAGACGCAACCCTGCTTGGGAATCCGTTGCACCCGCGCGGCGAGCACGGCGAGCATCGCCCGCTCGCAGGCGGCGATCAGGCCGGGATAGGCGTCGGAGCAGGCGATACGGAGGACCGGGGTCCTCGTCGACGTCACGAGATGCCCGTCGCCGAGGTAGAGACCCAGCAGATAGGCGTAGGCGTCCGGGGCCGCCGGAGGGCGCGGGGCGGGCGAGCAGCGGAAACAGCGCAGGGCTGTGCCGAACACGGCCGGTTCGGGTCGATCCACGCACCAGTGCCAGACGGTGCTGTAGGGGAGCGAGAGGTCCCGCGCGACCGATCGGATGGTGTGCCCGCGGGAGCGGAGTTCGCGGACGCGGGCACGTGTCTCAGAAGAGTGCACGCCGTTACTATCGAACGGGCGTACGACAGGTTGTGCCCCCGGTGGGATTCGAACCCACACTGTATGGATTTTGAGTCCATCGTCTCTGCCGTTGGACTACAGGGGCCTTCCTTGGTTCGGCCCCATGAGAGTACCCACTACGCTAATGGCTGCGACACCCGGCCAGGCGGGTGTCGGGTTCAGACTGGTGGGAGTTGGACTGGTGGCCGAGACGCAGACGGATGCCGAGCGCAGGCGCGTGCTGATCGCCGAGGATGAGGCGCTGATCCGACTCGATCTGGCCGAGATGCTCGTCGAGGAGGGCTACGAGGTGGTGGGGGAGGCCGGCGACGGCGAGACCGCCGTCCGGCTCGCCGAGGAGCTCAAGCCCGACCTCGTCATCCTCGACATCAAGATGCCGATCATGGACGGTCTGGCCGCGGCCGAGCGGATCGCCGGGGCCCGGATCGCGCCGGTGATCATCCTCACCGCGTTCAGCCAGCGGGACCTGGTCGAGCGGGCCCGGGCGGCCGGCGCGATGGCGTACCTCGTGAAGCCCTTCCAGAAGAGCGACCTCGTGCCGGCGGTGGAGATCGCCCTCTCCCGCTACTCGGAGATCGCCGCGCTGGAGGCCGAGGTCGCCGGGCTGACCGATCGCTTGGAGATCCGCAAGACGGTGGAGCGCGCCAAGGGCGCGCTGATGAGCACGTACAACATGAGCGAGCCGCAGGCCTTCAAGTGGATCCAGCGCACGGCGATGGACCACCGGATGACCATGAAGGAGGTCGCCGAGCGGATCCTGACGGAGACCTCGGGTGGTGAGGCGGCGCCGTCCCCGTCGTGACCGTGGCGGTGTCGGGGCCGCCCCGGCGGGGGCCGGACCGATAGCATCTCGTCCATGTCTCGCCGGCGCGCGGTGGCGCTGCTCGCTCTGGTCGCCGTGCTGCTGTCCGGCTGCGGGCGGTCGCCGGGCCGGGAGGCCGACGTCGCCGTCCGGCCGCTGGCGCTGGCCTGGCAGCCGCTGACCCTGCCCGCGCCGTCGGGGCCGCCCGGTCGTCTGCTGGTACGCGACGCGGTCGCCTGCGTCGACCGGTGGTACGTGGTGGGTGCGGTCGCCGACGCGGCCGGCGACACCCGGCCGGCGGCGTGGTCCAGTCCGGACGGTGTGACCTGGACGGCCATGCGGTTGCTGCCGATGTCGCACTACGGCCGGCAGCACGTGCTGTACTCGGTGGCCTGCCGGGACGGCCGGGTCGCCCTGGTGGGGGCGAAGAGCGGCGGCGCGCACGGCAATCCGCGGACGGCCACCTGGCGGCAGTCGCCGGACGGGGCGCTGACCGAGGTGGCCGCCCCGTTCGAACTGTTCGGCGGGCCCCGGGCGGTGAACGTGGCCCGGATCGCGGCCGGCCCGTCGGGCTGGCTGATCGCGGGCAGCCGCCGGGACGGCGCGGCGGTCTGGTCGTCGGCCGACGCCGACCGGTTCGCGCTGCGTGAGGGGGTGGCCGAGCTGGCCGGCGACGATCGTGGTCGTACCTCCGCCCACGACGCGGTGGCCGGGCCCTCCGTCGGCTGGTTCGTCGCCGGCTCCCTCCTGCCCACCGGTGGGACTTCTCTGCTGCCGGTTGCCTGGACCTCCTCCGACGGGGTGACGTGGCGTCGGTGGCTGCTGCCCGCCGGGTCCGGCGACGGTGGTCAGGCGCAGCGGGTGACCCGGGTGGGCGCGGCCGTGGTGGTGGCCGGCTCCCGCGGCGACGGGTTCGGCGCGTGGCGGTGGGACGGGGCGGGCTGGCGCGAGGCGGGCGCGTTCGGCGCGGCGGCGGGGCCCGGGGTGGCCTGGGTGGACGGGCTGACCGTGGCCGGGGGGCAGGTGGTCGTGGTGGCCGGGGACGGCGGCGGGCACGGAATGTGGATCTCGCCGGACGCGGGCGACTCGTGGCGGCCGGTGGGATTGCCGGCGGTGGTGCCCGACGGCGGCGACTCGGCGGTGGCCGTGGCGGGTGCCGGTGACCGGGTCGTCCTGGTGGCCGACGACGGCGGTTCGTCCCGGGTCTGGTCCGCGCGGATCGGCGACGTCGGCCGGTAGCTCCCCAGGTCGGCGGGTCGCTCCGGCACACAGGTCGGGAGTGGCACGCGATACGTGAAACGGCCACTCTTACAGTTATCGTCTTTGATTTACCACGGTCTGTAACGGTTCGGTCAACGACAACTGCCGGGTCTTACGTCACAGCTCAGCGTGGGATAACGTCCCGCCCCAGACCGGCGACGACGGTCTGGTTCGTCCGCCCCCGCAAGAGCCAGTTTGAAGCGGGTGGTTCGGGCCATGGGACTGAGGAGGGTTCGGGCCTTGAGGCAGAAGCTCGCACGCGTGATCGGCGGCGTGGCCATGATGGCGCTCGTCGCAGGTGGTGCCGCGTGCTCCAGCGGTAGCGACGACGCCGCGTCCGGTGGGGACGCGTGCGGCAACAAGATCGCGTTCTTCGGCGCGTTGACCGGTAGCTCCGCCGCGCTCGGCATCAACGAGAACAACGGCGTGAAGCTCGCCGTCGAGCAGTACAACAAGGCGAACGCCGACTGCAAGGTCGAGCTCGTTCCCCTCGACTCCCAGGGCAGCCCGGACCAGGCGCCTGGTCTGGCGCAGAAGGCCATCGACGACGAGAAGCTCCTCGGCATCGTCGGCCCGGCCTACTCGGGTGAGTCGGAGGCCGCCGGCCCGCTGTTCAACGAGGCCGGTCTGGTCACCATCACCCCGTCGGCCACCAACCCGACGCTGGCGAAGCAGAACTGGAAGACCTTCTTCCGCGCGGTCGGCAACGACCTGAGCCAGGGCCCGGCGGCCGGCAACTACATCAAGAACGTCATCAAGGCCGAGAAGGTCTACGTCATCGACGACCAGTCGGCGTACGGCGCGGGCCTGGCCGACGAGGTCAAGAAGGTCCTCGGCGCGGCGGTCGTCGGCTCGGACAAGGTCCAGGGCGAGGGCAAGCAGGTCGACTTCTCGGCCGTGGTCACCAAGGTCAAGGCCGCCGGTGTGCAGGCGATCTTCTACGGTGGCTACTACCAGGAGGCCGGCCTGATCCGTAAGCAGCTCACCGCTGCCGGGGTCACCGCGCCGCTGGTGGCCGGCGACGGCGTGAACGACGCCGCCTACATCACCTCGGCCGGTCAGGCCGCCGCCGAGGGCACCATTCTCACCTGCCCGTGCCAGCCGGCCACCGAGGCGCGGGGCAACTTCATCGCGGACTACAAGGCGCTCAACGGCACCGACCCGGGCACCTACAGCGACACCGCCTACGACGCGGCGAACATCCTGCTCGCCGGCATCAAGGCGGGCAAGACCACTCGTCCGGCGCTGCTGGAGTTCGTGAAGGGCTACAGCGGCGAGGGCGTCGCGGCGAGCTACAAGTTCGTCGAGGGCGGCGAGCTCGACCCGGCGCAGGTGAAGGTCTGGGCGTTCAAGGTCACGGGCGGCAAGGTCGTCCCGGACCAGGAGGTCCCGAAGTCCTGACGGCCGGTCGCTGCTACAGCGGTTGATTCGTGATCGCGGGTGCGGCCGGGAGCTCGCTCCCGGCCGCACCCGAACTGTTTCCAGACCTGATGGAGCGTCCCTCCCTTGGACTTCGACGGCCTGTTCTCCAACTTCGGAGAACTCACCACGACCGGCCTGACGCAGGGCGCTATCTACGCCCTGGTCGCGCTGGGGTACACGCTGGTCTACGGCGTGCTGAGACTCATCAACTTCGCCCACTCCGAGGTGTTCATCGCCGGTGCCTTCGCGGCGCTGTGGACGTGGGGCGCGTTCGGCCTCAACCAGGACTCGGTGGTGACCGGGTTCGGCTCGATCGTGTTCTACCTGCTGGTGGCATTGCTGGCAGCGGCGGCGGCCTCGGCGCTGACCGCCACGGTGATCGAGCGGGTCGCCTACCGACCGCTCCGTCAGCGTAACGCCCCGCCGCTGGCATTCCTCATCACCGCCATCGGCGCGTCGATCGCGATCGCCGAGGCGTTCGGCATCTACACCCGCCGGCTCCCGCAGGGCATCCCGATCATCGTCAAGAACGACACGGTCTTCTCCATCGCCGGGGTGCCGATCACCAAGGTGCAGATCCTGACCGTCGTCGCCGCGCTGGCGATGATGATCGCTCTGGACTTCTTCATCAACCGGAGCCGGATCGGCCGCGGTATCCGGGCGGTGGCCCAGGACCCGAACACCGCCGCTCTGATGGGCGTCAACAAGGACCGGATCATCCTGATGGTCTTCATCGTCGGCGGTGCGATGGCCGGTGCCGCCGGCCTGCTCTACGACGTGCGGATCGGGAACTTGACCTACAGCGTCGGCTTCCTTCTCGGGCTCAAGGCGTTCACCGCCGCCGTGCTCGGCGGGATCGGCAACCTGCGCGGCGCGCTCGTCGGTGGTCTGCTGCTGGGAGTGGTGGAGAACTACGCCTCGGGCCTGTTCGGCTCGGAGTGGAAGGACTTCGCGGCGTTCGCCGTCCTGGTGGTGCTGCTGATGTTCCGGCCGACCGGCCTGTTGGGCGAATCGCTGGGGAGGGCACGGGCATGACGACCGTTCTGGAGCGGGTGCGCTCCGGCCGTCAGGCGGCCGGGGAACGTTGGCGGGACATGCCGCGCTGGGTGCGCTGGGCGGTCCTGGCCGCGGTGATCGTGTTCTTCTACGCGTTGCCGAACAAGGAGTTCTACCAGTACCTCGGGCCGATCCCGACCACCGGATCGAACTTCACCCAGGTGCTCTTCACCGTCTCGATCTACGTGCTGCTCGCCGTCGGTCTGAACATCGTGGTCGGCTTCGCCGGTCTGCTGGACCTCGGCTACTTCGGCTTCTTCGCCGTCGGCGCGTACACGGTGGCGGTGCTGACGTCGCCGGGCAGCGACCTGAAGACGCTCTGGCCGTGGCTGCTGGCGGTGCCGTTCGCGATCGGCCTGACGATGATCTCCGGCGTCATGCTCGGCACCCCCACCCTGCGACTGCGCGGCGACTATCTGGCGATCGTGACCCTCGGCTTCGCCGAGATGATCCGGATCTCCGCGGTCAGCTCGGAGTTCCTCAAGGGGCAGCGGGGCTTCAACCAGATCCCGCACCCGCCGGGACAGTACGCCGACGGCCGGCCGTTCTTCGGCGTGCTGGACGCCCGGCCGTACTACTGGCTGGTGCTGACCCTGATCATCCTGGTGGTCATCGGGGTGCGGAACCTGGAGCGCAGCCGCGTCGGCCGCGCCTGGGTGTCCATCCGGGAGGACGAGGACGCCGCCCAGCTGATGGGTGTGCCGACGTTCAAGTTCAAGCTGTGGGCGTTCGCCGCAGGCGCGGCCATCGCCGGCCTGGCCGGGGCGCTGTTCGCCGGTAAGCAGAACTTCGTCAACTCGCAGAACTTCGAACTGCTCAACTCGATCATCATCCTGGCGGCGGTGATCTTCGGCGGCTCGGGGAACATCTTCGGCGCGATCGTCGGCGGCGGCCTGGTCGCGTACATGATCGAGCGGTTCCGCGGCATCGAGCTGTTCGGTGTCGAGCTGTACGAGTACCGGTTCCTCTTCTTCGGTCTGGTCCTCGTCATCATGATGATCTTCCGGCCGGAGGGTCTGATCCCGAACCGACGACGAGCGGCGGAGTTCAAGGATCGCCGCAAGGAGGTGACCGTCGGTGAGTGAGACCGAGCAGAAGCCGGTCGTACCGGCGCAGGCGACCGCGCCGGCCGCCGAGACGCTGCCGAACCGCGAGCCGCTGCTGGAGGTCGACAACGTCACGCTCCGCTTCGGTGGCGTGGTGGCGCTGGACAAGGTCGACTTCACCCTCTACAAGGGTGAGATCCTCGGCCTGATCGGCCCCAACGGCGCGGGCAAGACCACCTGCTTCAACGCCATGACCGGTATCTACCAGCCGACCGAGGGGCAGATCCGGTTCCGGGGCGAGAAGATCAGCGGCAAGAAGCGACACCAGATCACCCAGATGGGCATGGCGCGGACGTTCCAGAACATCCGCCTGTTCCCGGAGATGACCGCCCTGGAGAACGTGCAGGTCGGCGCGGACGCGCATCACAAGACCAGTGTGATCTCGGCGCTGTTCCGGCTGCCCCGGCACCGCCGGGAGGAGCGCGAGGGCCGGGAGAAGGCCGAGCGGCTGCTGGAGTTCGTCGGCATCCCGCACCGGCTGCACGAGTACGCCCGCAACCTCTCCTACGGTGAGCAGCGGCGGTTGGAGATCGCCCGGGCGCTGGCCACCGACCCGGTGCTGCTCTGCCTGGACGAGCCGGCCGCCGGCTTCAACCCGGCGGAGAAGGAGGAGCTGCTCCAGCTCATCCGGCAGGTCCGGGACAAGGGCGTGACCGTGCTGCTGATCGAGCACGACATGCGGCTGGTCATGGGCGTCACCGACCGGATCGTGGTGCTGGAGTTCGGGAAGAAGATCGCCGAGGGGCTCCCCGTCGAGGTGCGGGAGAACCCGAAGGTGATCGCGGCGTACCTGGGGGTGCCGGACGATGCTGCTTGAGATCGAGGACATGAGCCTGCTCTACGGGCGGATCAAGGCGCTGCACGGCATCAGCCTGACCGTCGACGAGGGCGAGGTCGTCGCGCTGATCGGCGCCAACGGCGCCGGCAAGACGACCACCATGCGGGCCATCTCGGGCATCCGGCCGATCGCGTCCGGGCGGATCCGGTTCGCCGGCGAGGACATCTCCAAGCTCCGGGCCGACCTGCGGGTGCGGCGGGGGCTGTGCCAGGCGCCGGAGGGCCGGGGCATCTTCCCGGGCATGACGGTGCTGGACAACCTGGACATGGGCGCGTACACCCGCCGGGACCGGGCCGGCATCGCGCAGGACCTCAACCGGGTGCTGGAGCTGTTCCCGCGCCTGGCCGAGCGGCGCAAGCAGGCCGGCGGCACGCTCTCCGGCGGTGAGCAGCAGATGCTGGCCGTGGGGCGGGCGCTGATGAGCCGGCCGAAGCTGCTGCTGCTGGACGAGCCGTCGATGGGTCTGGCCCCGATGCTGATCCAGCAGATCTTCTCGATCATCACGGAGATCAACCAGCAGGGCACCACCATCCTGCTCGTGGAGCAGAACGCGCAGCAGGCCCTGGCCCGGGCGCACCGTGCGTACGTGCTGGAGACCGGCCGGATCGTCAAGAGCGGTACCGGCACCGAACTCCTGCACGACCCGGCCGTCAAAGAGGCGTACCTCGGCGTGGCCTGACCGGCCCGTCACCCCTCATTTTCCAAGGAGCCCACACATGTTCAGGACCAACGGAGGCCGCCGCGCGCTGCTCGGCGCCGCCGGCGCGGTGCTGCTCACCCTCCCGCTCGCCGCGTGCGGCGAGAAGGAGGAGACCGGGAACGAGCCCGGTTCCGGTCCCTCGGTCACCGCGTCGGCCGACGCGGCGCTGGCTGCCAAGGTGCCGGACGCCATCAAGGCCGACGGTGTGATCAAGGTCGGTACCGACTCCACGTACGCCCCGGCGGAGTACCTCGACACCGACGGCAAGACGGTGATCGGCTTCGACATCGACCTGTTCAACGCGGTGGCCCAGAAGCTCGGCCTCAAGGCCGAGTACGAGTCCGCTCCGTTCGACTCGATCCTGCCCGCGGTCTCCTCCGGCAAGTACGAGATCGGTGTCTCGTCCTTCACCATCAACGCGGACCGGGTGAAGAGCGTGCACATGATCAGCTACTACTCGGCGGGCACCCAGTGGCTGGCCAAGTCGGGCACCACGCTCGACATCGAGAACGCCTGCGGCAAGAAGGTCGCGGTGCAGACCGGCGCGGTGCAGGTCGACGACCTCAACGCCCGGTCGAAGAAGTGCACCGACGCCGGCAAGCCGGCGATCACCATCGACCAGTACCAGAACCAGAGCGACGCGACCGCCGCCGTGGTCAGCGGCAAGAACGACGCGATGCTCGCCGACTCGCCCGCCGTGGCGTACGCGGTGAAGCAGAGCAACGGCCAGCTCCAGCTCGTCGGGGACATCTACGAGTCGGCCCCGTACGGCTACGCGGTCAACAAGGAGCAGCAGGCCTTCGCCGAGGTGCTGAAGGAGGCCGTGCAGGCGGTCATCGCCGACGGCACGTACGAGGCGGCCCTGAAGAAGTGGGGCGTCGAGGGCGGCGGCATCAAGACCTCGGCCCTGAACCCGACCAGCTGACCATGTCGGTCGGAACAGAACCAACCGAACGGGCACGGCCGGAACCCATCCGCGCCGTGCCCGTGCGGCGTCCCGGACGGTGGATCGCGGTCTTCGTCATCGGGGTGCTGGTGGCCATGTTCGTGCACCTGCTGGTGACGAACAAGGCGTTCAACTGGTCGTTCATGGTGGACGAGATGTTCCGCCCGGCGATCATCGAGGGTCTGCGGGGGACCATCGCGCTGACCGTGTTGGCGATGCTGATCGGCGTGGTGCTGGGCATCGTCGTCGCGATCATGCGGCTGTCGGAGAACCCGATCCTGCGCGGCGTCTCCTGGGTCTACACCTGGTTCTTCCGGGCGGTGCCCCGGCTGGTGCTGGCGATCCTCTTCGGCAACCTGGGCATCCTCTGGTCCCGGATCGAGGTCGGGCTCCCCTTCGACCGGCAGCTCGGCGCGCTCTTCGGCGTGGACGACTTCGAGGCGCGGCTCTTCGGCTTCTCCGCCGTCGACATCCTCACCGGTTTCGTCGCCGGCATGCTGGCGCTCGGCCTCTCCGAGGCGGCGTACATGGCGGAGATCGTCCGGGCCGGTATCCAGTCCGTCGACGAGGGGCAGACCGAGGCCGCTCAGGCGCTCGGCCTGCGCCGGTCGCAGATCCTGCGCCGGATCGTGCTGCCCCAGGCGATGCGGGTGATCATCCCGCCGACCGGCAACGAGACCATCGCGATGCTCAAGGACACCTCCCTGGTGGCCTTCGTGCCGGTCTCCACCGAGCTGTTCTTCCAGCTCCGGGGCGTCGGCACCCGGACCTTCCAGGTCTTCCCGATGTACGTGGCGGCGTGCCTGTGGTACCTGCTGCTCACCAGCGTGCTGCTGGTCGGGCAGTACTACCTGGAACGGCACTTCTCCCGGGGCGTCGGCCGCAGCGCGCGGGCGAAGACCAGACTGCGCGGGATGACCGCCGAGACCGGCGGCCGGACCGGGGAGGTGGTGAAGGGTGACTGAGGCGACCGCGAAGCAGTCCGACGGCGACGCCGTCCAGACGTCTGCCGGTACGGGGACCGACCTGATGGTCCGGGCCGAGCAGGTGCACAAGTCGTTCGGGTCGGTCGAGGTGCTCAAGGGCATCGACCTGGAGGTGCGGTCGGGCGAGGTGTGCTGCCTGCTCGGGCCGTCGGGCTCCGGGAAGTCCACCTTCCTGCGCTGCATCAACCACCTGGAGAAGATCAACGCCGGCCGGATCTGGGTGGACGGCGAGCTGATCGGCTACCGGGAACGCGGCGGCAAGCTGCACGAGATGCGGGAGAAGGAGGTCGCCGCCCAGCGCCAGGCCATCGGCATGGTGTTCCAGCGGTTCAACCTCTTCCCCCACATGACCGTCCTGGAGAACGTCGTCGAGGCGCCGGTGCTGCTCGGCCGGGAGAAGAAGGCGGCGGCCCGGGAGCGTGCCGCCGCGCTGCTGGACCGGGTCGGGCTCAGCGACAAGCTCGGCAACTACCCGGGCCAGCTCTCCGGCGGCCAGCAGCAGCGGGTCGCCATCGCCCGGGCGTTGGCCATGCGGCCGAAGCTGATGCTCTTCGACGAGCCGACCAGCGCGCTCGACCCGGAGCTGGTCGGCGAGGTGCTCGACGTGATGAAGGACCTCGCCCGCGACGGCATGACGATGATCGTGGTGACCCACGAGATCGGCTTCGCCCGGGAGGTCGGCGACTCGCTGATCTTTATGGACGGCGGGGTCGTGGTCGAGTCCGGTCCACCCCGGGAGGTGCTGGCCAACCCCCGGCACAGCCGCACGCGGGACTTCCTGGCCCGGGTGCTGTGACGCGGGTGCCGCGGCGGGAACCTCCCGTCGCGGCACCCGCACACCGCGGCGGGAACCGGCCGCCGCGGCGCCCGCAGCGCACGGCGGGCCGGTCGCACCGGGCGCTGTCGGGGGTACGGACTAGAGTCGCCTGCGTGACAGCTACGACCCCGCGCCTGCTCCTCGTCGACGGCCACTCCCTGGCCTACCGGGCCTTCTTCGCCCTGCCGGTGGAGAACTTCTCCACCACGACCGGGCAGCCGACAAACGCGGTCTACGGCTTCACCTCGATGCTGATCAACGTGCTCCGCGACGAGCGGCCCACCCACCTCGCGGTCGCCTTCGACGTCTCCCGCCGGTCCTTCCGCACCGAGAAGTACGCCGAGTACAAGGCCGGTCGCAGCGAGACCCCGGCCGACTTCGTCGGCCAGGTCAGCCTGGTCAAGGAGGTCCTCGCCGCGCTGCGGGTCCCGGTGGTGGAGAAGGAGGGGTACGAGGCCGACGACGTCATCGCCACCCTCGCCTGCCAGGCCCGTGACCAGGGCATGTCGGTGCTGATCTCCAGCGGTGACCGGGACGCCTTCCAACTCGTCGACGACAAGATCACCGTGCTCTACCCCCGTAAGGGCGTCTCCGACCTGGCCCGGATGGACGCCGACGCGGTCGAGGCGAAGTACGGCGTCCGTCCCGAGCGCTACCGCGACCTCGCCGCGCTGGTCGGCGAGACCAGCGACAACCTCCCCGGCGTGCCCGGCGTCGGCCCGAAGACCGCCGCCAAGTGGATCAACCTGTACGGCGGGGTGGAGGGGGTCGTCGCGCAGGCCGACCAGATCAAGGGCAAGGCCGGCGACAGCCTGCGGGAGCGGCTCGCCGACGTGCTCCGCAACTACGACCTGAACCGCCTGGTCGCCGACCTCGACCTGCCGCTGCGGGCCGAGGACACCCGCTGGACCGGCTGGGACCGGGAGGCGGTGCACCAGGTCTTCGACACGCTCCAGTTCCGCATCCTGCGGGACCGGCTCTACCAGTACCTGGAGGCGGTCGAGCCGGAGGCCGAGGCCGGCTTCGAGCTGACCGGCGAGGTGCTCACCGAGCCGGGTGCCCTGGCGGGGTGGCTGGCCGACCACGCGCCGGTCGACGTCCCGGTCGGCGTGGCGGTCAAGCTCGACACCGGCCCGAACCGCCGGCACACCGCCTCGGTCGTCGGGCTGGCCCTGGCGACCGGGGCCGGCGCGGCGGCCTGGTGCGACCCGGCCCGCCTGACGCCGGCGGACGAGTCGGCGCTGGCCGGCTGGCTCGGTGCCGCGGACCGGCCCAAGATGCTGCACGACAGCAAGCCGGCGGTGCTGGCGCTGGCCGCGCACGGCTGGGAACTCGCCGGCATCCACCGGGACACCCAGATCGCCGCGTACCTGGCCCGCCCCGACCAGCGTTCGTACGACCTGACCGACCTGGCGCTGCGCTACCTGCACCGGGAGCTGCGGGTGGACGCCCCGGAGACCGGCCAGCTCACCCTGGAGGGGTTCGGCGACGACGGCGAGGCCGAACAGAACCTCATGCTCCAGGCGCGGGCCACCCTGGACCTGGCCGACGCGATCGACGCCGAGCTGTCCCGCGACGGCGAGCAGTCCGCCCGGCTGATGGCCGGGGTGGAGCTGCCGCTGATGCGGGTGCTGGCCGCGATGGAGCGGGTCGGCATCGCCGCCGACACCGATTACCTGCACGAGCTGGAGGCGCACTTCGCCGGCGAGGTGAAGGGGGCCGCGCAGGCCGCGTACGCCGAGATCGGGCGGGAGTTCAACCTCGGCTCGCCGAAGCAGCTCCAGGAGATCCTCTTCGGGGAGCTGGGCCTGCCCAAGACAAAGAAGATCAAGACCGGGTACACCACCGACGCGGACGCCCTCGGCTGGCTCTACGCGCAGACCCAGCACCCGGTCCTGGAGCACCTGCTGCGGCACCGGGACGTCGCCAAGCTCAAGTCGACCGTCGACGGGCTGCTCAAGTCGGTCTCCGACGACGACCGCATCCACACCACCTTCAACCAGACGGTGGCCGCGACCGGCCGGCTCTCCTCCACCGAGCCCAACCTGCAGAACATTCCGATCCGCACCGAGGAGGGCCGGCGGATCCGCCGGGCGTTCGTGGTCGGCGAGGGCTACGACTGCCTGCTCACCGCCGACTACAGCCAGATCGAGATGCGGATCATGGCGCATCTGTCCTCGGACGAGAAGCTGATCGACGCGTTCAACTCCGGGGCCGACTTCCACGCCGTCACCGCCTCGTCGGTGTTCGGCGTGCCGGTCGAGGAGGTCACCGCCGACCAGCGGCGCAAGATCAAGGCGATGAACTACGGCCTGGCGTACGGGCTCAGCGCGTTCGGCCTCTCCCAGCAGCTCGGCATCACCGCCGAGGAGGCCCGGAGCCTGATGGACGACTACTTCGCCGGGTTCGGTGGCGTCCGCGACTACCTGCGCACGGTGGTCGACAAGGCCCGCCAGGACGGCTACACCTCCACCGTCCTGGGGCGTCGTCGCTACCTGCCCGACCTGGTCAGCGACAACCGGCAGCGCCGGGAGATGGCCGAGCGGATGGCGCTCAACGCCCCGATCCAGGGTTCGGCGGCCGACATCATCAAGCTCGCCATGCTGCACGTCGACACGGCGCTGCGGGACGCCGGACTGCGCTCGCGGATGCTGTTGCAGGTGCACGACGAACTGGTCTTCGAGGTGGCGCCGGGGGAGCGGGAGACGCTGGAGGCGCTGGTGCGGCGGGAGATGGGCGGGGCGTACCCGCTCTCGGTGCCGCTGGAGGTGTCCGTGGGCGACGGGCGGGACTGGAACAGCGCCGGCCACTGACGGGCCTTCCCGGCGACAGGCCGCTGCCGCCCCGTCGATCATGGAGTTGGGGCACCGCCCAAACCTCGCAATCGTCACCAGTCAGGCGCCACGGCTCCATGATCGACGGAGTGTTGGCACCGCGAGCCGTCGGGCATGCGCCGGTCGGCGGGGTGGGGTGGCTTGGTTCGGCGCGGTGGAGGTCCCGGGCAGCCCGACCCGCTCCGGGCGGGCAAGCTTGATCCCTGCGCGGGTCGGGCTGCCCGGAACCCCTGACGTGGTCCGGGTCGCGTCCTGACCTGGGCGGGTCGTGACCGCGGCCGGTCTCGGCGGGCTTCGCGGTGCCGGTTCACGCCGCCCGCGTACGGCACCCGGATGACCATGCGCACCGGCGGGGGCGGGCGGCACCCCGGGCCGGTTGGACGTGGCTTCCGGGGGCCGGGGTGCGCCGTGGCCCGGTGGCTAGCGGGCCGGGCCCCGGCGGGACTTGGGCGGGGCGCCGTGTCGCTCCAGGGCGCGGCGGGACGGGCCGCCGGGCGGCGGCAGCGGTGCCTTGAGCGGGTCATGGCCCCAGTTCATCAGGGAGTATCGCCACTTCGTGTCGCGGACGTCCCCGGACGGACGCTGGGCCATGTGCCGGTGGACGTAGCCGACGACCTTGCGCATGTGCTTGAAGTCGGCGGCGGACAGTTCCGCACGTTTGCGGCGCAGCAGGTCGACGATCCGCCGGCCCGACTCGTGCCCGACCGTCTCCCCGCTCTGCTTGCCCTTGCTGCGCCAGCCGACATGCTGGGACTCCTCGGTCTCCAGCCACCTCGACAGCTCGC
Organism: Micromonospora sp. NPDC050187; assembly: GCF_044459745.1. NCBI lineage: Bacteria > Bacillati > Actinomycetota > Actinomycetes > Micromonosporales > Micromonosporaceae > Micromonospora > Micromonospora sp. NPDC050187. The sequence goes on along the minus strand of NZ_JBITJH010000009.1, from coordinate 116,840 downwards.
CGGGCTTCATGTTCACCGCCTCGGTGAACTCCCGGTAGGTGTCCCGTTCCTGCTCATCGTTCTTCATGGCGCAACGCCTCCGGCTTGTGCGCGACGTCCCGGCCCGAGTCGTCGTTGCGGATGCGGTACTGCGGATGCTCCGGGGAGGCGTTCACCGCGTGCCCCCGCACGTGCGTCCGGTCGGTCAGCTTCTCCTTGACCACGCCGTGGGCCCGGCCGCTGTGGCTGGCCCAGGAGACGTGGTCGCCCTCGCGGAACTCCCTGTCGGCCATGCCCGCCGGGTACCCGGCGCCGATGCGTGGAAACCGGTCGCCGGCGTCAGGGGGCGATCTCGGCGACCGGTAGCTTGATGTCGAACGGCTCGGTCAGCTCGACCAGCTCCGCGCTCTCGGCGGCGGCGTACTCGCCCGGCTTGGCGAACCCGTCGACGCGGCGGGTGCCCGGGGAGACCACCTCGACGGCGAGGACGACGTCCTGGGGGTGTAGCAGGGACTGGTCGGCGGTGATGCCGATCCGGTGCTGCAGCACGTCCGGCTGGCGGCTGGTGTTGGTGTTCAGGGCCACGGGACGGGGCCGGCGCTCACACGGATCAGCCTGACGTCGGATCCCGGGCGTCGGACGGACAGCGGGTGCGACGTCAGGTCGTGGGCTTCTCGGCGACGAAGACGGCGGTGCCCGGGAAGAGTCGACCGCGCAGCGGGCTCCACTGGCCCCAGATCCCCTCGTGTCCCGCCGGCCACTCCGGTTCGACCAGGTCGACCAGGCGGAACCCGGCCCCGACCAGCTCCCGGATCCGGTCGCCGAGGGTGCGGTGCTGCTCGACGTAGGTGGCGACGCCGTGCTCGTCCTGCTCGACGTAGGGGGAGCGGTCGAAGTAGGAGTGGACGGCGGTCAGCCCGCCTTCCCCCGGGTCGTCCAGGAAGATCCAGCGCATCGGGTGGGTGACCGAGAAGACCCACCGCCCGCCGGGACGCAGCACCCGGGCCACCTCGCGCATCACCGCCGCCGAGTCGGCCACGAACGGGATCGCGCCGAACGCCGTGCAGACCGTGTCGAAGGCCGCGTCGGCGAAGGGGAGGGCCAGCGCGTCGGCCTGCACCAGCGGGACGCGTACCCCGCTGCGGTCGGCGGCCCGGGCGGCGTGCCGCAGCATGCCGGCGGAGAGATCCAGGGCGACCGGCGTGGCCCCCTGGGCGGCCAGCCACCGGGCGGCGGCCGCGGCCCCGCAGCCGAGTTCCAGGATCCGCCGGCCGGCGAGGTCGCCGAGCAGTCGGGCGTCGGCCTCGCGTAGGCCCTCCGGGCACCAGACGAAGTCCACCTCACCGAGGAAGTGGCCGTGTTCGGCCTGGTAGTCGTCGGCGTCGGCGTCCCACCAGCGGCGGTTGGCCCGGCGCGCCTCGGCGTCGCCGACCCGGCGGCGCAGCACCCGGTTGTCGTCGTCCACGCGACCACGCTAGGCCCCGCCCGCCCGGCGGCCGTCGGCGGTGCCGGCAGACGGTTGTGACGCCTGTTACACGAGTGGGGGATTGCGGGCGATTCTTCGGCTTTCGCAGCTGACGCGCCCCGCAGGAGGTGGGAGGGCTTGCACGCTGTGGTAATGCACCCGGTAGGCTAGAGGATGCGCTCGCGGATCGTGTGTCTCGGCAGGGAGCAGGCGCGCGGTCAACGGAGCCACATCATGATCTCATTTGGCGATCGTTCGGTGTGCCCGGAGGCGGATCCGCTGGCGCGAACAGGTCACTGCGATACAAGCCTGCTGTGACAAACCATCCGACCGGAGCAACCGCCCACATGACGAGCAGCATCGAGGCCCCCTCGAGCGCCACCCGGGTCACCCACGACGATCTCGGTTCCGAGGAAGCTTTCCTCGCCGCGATCGACGAGACCATCAAGTACTTCAACGACGGCGACATTGTCGAAGGCACCGTCGTCAAGGTCGATCGGGACGAGGTCCTGCTCGACATCGGCTACAAGACCGAGGGTGTCATCCCCTCTCGGGAGTTGTCGATCAAGCACGACGTGGACCCGGCCGAGGTGGTGTCGGTTGGTGACCACATCGAGGCCCTCGTCCTCCAGAAGGAGGACAAGGAGGGGCGTCTGATCCTCTCGAAGAAGCGGGCGCAGTACGAGCGGGCCTGGGGCACGATCGAGAAGATCAAGGACGAGGACGGGGTCGTCCGCGGCTCGGTCATCGAGGTGGTCAAGGGCGGCCTCATCCTCGACATCGGGCTGCGTGGCTTCCTGCCCGCCTCCCTGGTCGAGATGCGTCGGGTGCGCGACCTCCAGCCGTACGTCGGCCGGGAGCTCGAGGCCAAGATCATCGAGCTGGACAAGAACCGCAACAACGTGGTCCTGTCCCGCCGGGCCTGGCTCGAGCAGACCCAGTCCGAGGTGCGTACGGAGTTCCTCAACAAGCTCCAGAAGGGGCAGGTCCGCAAGGGCGTCGTCTCCTCGATCGTCAACTTCGGCGCGTTCGTCGACCTCGGCGGCGTGGACGGTCTGGTGCACGTCTCCGAGCTGTCCTGGAAGCACATCGACCACCCGTCCGAGGTCGTCGAGGTGGGCCAGGAGGTCGAGGTCGAGGTCCTGGACGTCGACCTGGACCGCGAGCGGGTCTCGCTGTCGCTGAAGGCGACCCAGGAGGACCCGTGGCGTCAGTTCGCCCGCACCCACGCGATCCAGCAGATCGTGCCGGGTAAGGTCACCAAGCTGGTGCCGTTCGGTGCGTTCGTCCGGGTGGACGACGGCATCGAGGGCCTGGTCCACATCTCCGAGCTGGCCGAGCGCCACGTGGAGATCCCGGAGCAGGTCGTCCAGGTTGGCTCCGAGGTCATGGTCAAGGTCATCGACATCGACCTCGAGCGGCGGCGGATCTCGCTCTCGCTCAAGCAGGCCAACGAGGGCTTCGTCGAGGGCGAGGAGCACTTCGACCCGACCCTCTACGGCATGGCCGCGACCTACGACAACGAGGGCAACTACATCTACCCGGAGGGCTTCGACCCGGAGACGGGCGAGTGGCTCGAGGGGTACGACAAGCAGCGCGAGACCTGGGAGAACCAGTACGCCGAGGCCCGTCAGCGTTGGGAGGCGCACACCAAGCAGGTGCAGAACTCCCGCGCCGCCGACGCCGAGGCCGCTGCCAACCCGACCCCCGTGGTCACCGGCGGCACCACCTCCTCGACCAGCCCGGCCCCGAGCCGGCAGACCGAGGAGCCGTCCGGCACCCTGGCCACCGACGAGGCGCTCGCCGCACTGCGGGAGAAGCTCGCCGGCGGCAAGTGACCCACAGGTAGCACCCGAAGGCCCCGTCCCCGGCTCCCCACGGTGGACGGGGCCTTCCCCTGTCCGGACCCTCGGGTTGGCAGGGCGGGGCCGATCGGGTTCACTGGTGCGGTGTTGAGGGTGGGGCTGACCGGAGGCATCGGTTCCGGTAAGAGCGCGGTGGCGGCGCGTTTCGCGCGACTCGGCGCGGTGGTCGTGGATTCGGACCGGATCGCCCGGGAGGTGGTCGCCCCCGGAAGCGGGGGGCTCGCGGAGATCGTCGCCACCTTCGGCACGGGGGTGCTCGCCCCCGACGGTTCTCTCGACCGGCCGGCCCTGGGAGCACTGGTCTTCGGCGACCAGGCGGCACGCCGTCGGCTGGAGGCGATCACCCACCCCCGGGTGCGGGCCCGGTCCGCCGAGCTGGCCGCCGCCGCGCCGCCGGACGCGGTCGTGGTCAACGACGTACCGCTGCTGGTCGAGGTCGGGCTGGCCCCGACGTACCACCTGGTGGTGGTGGTGCAGACGGCGCCGGAGATCCGGTTGGCCCGGCTCGAGCGGGACCGGGGGATGAGCCGGGCCGAGGCCGAGCGGCGGATCGCCGCGCAGGCCGACGACGCCCGCCGCCGGGCCGCCGCCGACGTGGTGCTCACCAACGACGCCACCCTCGACGACCTGCACGCCTCGGTCGACGCGCTCTGGCACGAGCGGCTCCTGCCGTACGAGGAGAACGTGCGCGAGCAGCGGGTGGTACGGACGCGACGGGTCCGGCTCGCCGATCCGGACCCGACCTGGCCGCAGCAGTACGAACGGCTCGCCGCCCGGATCCGACACGCGCTGACCCCCGACGTACGGATCGACCACATCGGCTCGACCTCGGTCCCGGGACTGCCCGCCAAGGACGTCATCGACGTCCAGCTCACCGTGTCCTCGCTCGACGATGCGGACGGCGTGCTCGCCGAACGGCTCGCCGACGCCGGGTTCCCGCGCTTCCCCGGCCAGTGGTGGGACAGCCCCCGTCCCCCCGGCGGGGAGTCCTGGCCGAAGCGGTTGCACGGCAGCTCCGACCCCGGCCGGCCGGTCCACCTGCACGTCCGGGAGGCCGGTTCACCGGGCTGGCGGTACGCACTGCTGATGCGTGACCACCTCCGCGCGGACCCGGAGCAGCGGGCGGCCTACCTGGCGATGAAACGCGCCGTGGCGGCGACGACCCCGGACAACGTCGGGTACGCGTTGGCCAAGGAACCGTGGTTCGACGAGGAGCAGGTCCACGCCGAGGAGTGGGCCGCCCGTACCGGCTGGCGCCCCTGACGCCGACGGCCGGTGTCCACCGGAGTCGTGGCGGGGTCAGCGGGCCGACGACCGGGGAACCGGGACCGGGGCCGGGGGCAGCCGGGGCACCGGCGCCTGCACCAGGTCGAGTTGGGCCCACGCGCCGACCGCGGCCCGCAGTTCCAGCCGACGCAGCACACCGGACCGGTCGAGCCAGTACCGCAGCGTGTGACCTCCGGCGCGTACCTCGACGACGTCCACCGGCCGCTTGCCGGCGCTGTCCCGGCGCAGCCAGATGGCGCGGGCCGGGTCCGGCGGCTCCCGGCCGGCCCGCAGCGCCGATCCGACCAGCCGGTCCAGCTCACCCGGACCGCTCCGGGCCCGCTCCCAGCGCGCGTCGCGGGGCGGCGGCAGCGGTGGCCGGGCGTCCGGGGCCTCGTCCCCGGCCGGCACCCGCGTCCGGGTCACGCCCGACCGGTCGTGGCGGGCCACGGTCCGCTGCTCCGGCGCGTCGAGGTCGGTCGTGGCGAGGTACGCGACCTGCCCACGCCAGTCCAGCCAGCCGCCGCCGCGCAGGTTCGCGCCGGTGCCGGTGGGGACGGCCAGGACGAGCGCGGTACCGCCGAGGGCCCGGTTCCGGGCGGGCATCCGGGCCAGCCGATCCGCCTCCTGTCGGGTCAGGTCCCGGGGCAGCCCGGGGGTGCCGCCGAGGGCGGCCACCGGGTGCAGCGGCGGGCGGTGCGACCGGTCCAGGTCCAGCGTCACCGGTACGGCGCCGGGCAGCCGGGCCGTCAGCCGGTGCAACCGGGCCTCCCGGTCCACCCAGTAACGCCACCCGTCGTCGGACGGGGGGTGCACGGGCGTGCTGCCGGCCGGGGGTGGGGCGGGTGTGCCGCTGGCGGGGGCGTCGGTCGGGGCCGGCGTCGCACCGGCGGTACGGAACACGTCGACCGGCGTGCGGTTGACGGTGTCCCGGGCGACCCAGCGGGCATCCCGCAACCGGGTGACCGGGTCGGGCCGGTCGGCCGACAGCGCGAAGAGCAGGTCGAGGAGGGCGGCCAGTGCGGGACGGTCCGGCAGGTCACGGATCCGCCAGTTGTCGGCCGGGGGCATGAGCGGTGGGACGGCCGGGGTGAGCACGGCCGCCGGGTCGGGACGGACCACCACGACGCCGGGGGTCGCCTGCACCAGGCCCCGGAGCGGACCCGCCCCCGGACCGCCGACGTCGAGGTAGACCAGCGGCCGGGTCCAGTCGACCCAGCCGACCGCCTCGACGCGGTCGCCGCCCCGGCCGACGGTGGCCCGCAGCCGGGCCCGTCCGTCCCGATAGTTGGTGACCCGGACGGCGGCCAGCCGCTCGGCCTCGGCGACGGTGAGCGCACGGGCCGGGTCCGGCGGGTCGGGTCGCCAGCTGAGCAAGCCGGCGACCAGGGCCGTGGCGGTGAGGAGGGCCACCGCGCCGAGCCCGATCAGGAGGGTATGCCGCCGGCGGGCCCGGTCGCCGCGAACCGGGGCCCGGGGCGCCGCCCGGGCGGTGTCGTCCCGGTCGCCGGGAACGTCCGGAACCGCGTCGCCCGAGGCGGGCGCGGGTCCGGACCCCCGGTCGGGCGATGTCTCCACGAGTGGTTGAACGCCCCCGACCGGGCTGGGGTGACGAGCAGGGGCGCTCGCGGCGGCCGGTCTGCGCGCTCGGCGCGACCGCATCGGGGGCGCACGCCGGTCGACCCGGGTGCCGCAGCCCCTGCGCCGGGCGGGTCGGCCGACGAGGGCCGGGCCCCGGCCCGGTCGGCCGCCGCGAGCGGCCTACGGTGCACACCTTAGCGTGGTGAGATGTAGCCCACAATGAGAATATCGAAGCTGGTCAGGGCGGCTCCCGTGGTTCGGGTCGGAGTGTCACACCGGCGGCGTACCGTGGGGGTCATGGCGCTCGACATCCCCCGTCTCGACGGACGTTTCCAGGTCGTCAGCGAGTTCCAGCCGGCCGGCGACCAGCCCGCCGCCATCGACGATCTGGAGCGGCGCGTCCGCCGGGGCGACCGGAACACGGTCCTGCTCGGCGCGACCGGCACCGGCAAGAGCGCCACCACGGCCTGGCTGGTCGAGCGGCTGCAACGGCCGACCCTGGTCCTCGCCCCCAACAAGACCCTCTGCGCCCAGTTGGCCAAGGAGTTCAGCGAGCTGCTCCCGCACAACGCGGTGGAGTACTTCGTCTCCTACTACGACTACTACCAGCCCGAGGCGTACATTCCCCAGACCGACACCTACATCGAGAAGGACTCCTCGATCAACGAGGAGGTCGAGCGGCTGCGCCACTCCGCGACGATGTCCCTGCTCACCCGGCGGGACGTGATCGTGGTGGCCACGGTCTCGGCGATCTACGGCCTGGGCACCCCGGAGGAGTACCTCGACCGGGCCGTCCGGGTCAAGGTCGGGCAGGAGCTGGACCGCGACCAGTTGCTGCGTCGCCTGGTCGACATCCAGTACACCCGCAACGACATGGCCTTCCAGCGCGGCACGTTCCGGGTCCGGGGCGACACCCTGGAGATCATTCCGGCGTACGAGGAGATGGCGCTGCGGATCGAGCTCTTCGGCGACGAGGTGGAGAAGCTCTACTACCTCAACCCGCTCACCGGTGACGTGGTGCGCGAGGTCGACCACCTGCTGATCTTCCCGGCCACCCACTACGCCGCCGGTCCGGAACGGATGGAGCGGGCGATCCGTGACATCGAGACCGAGCTGGCCGAGCGTCTCGCCGAGCTGGACCGGCAGGGCAAGCTGCTGGAGGCGCAGCGGCTGCGGATGCGCACCACCTACGACATCGAGATGATGCGGCAGGTGGGCTTCTGCTCCGGCATCGAGAACTACTCCATGCACATCGACGGCCGGCTGCCGGGGAGCCCGCCGCACTGCCTGCTCGACTACTTCCCCGACGACTTCCTCACCGTCGTCGACGAGTCCCACGTGACGATCCCGCAGATCGGCGGCATGTACGAGGGCGACGCCTCGCGCAAGCGGATGCTGATCGACCACGGCTTCCGGCTGCCCAGCGCAGCCGACAACCGGCCACTGCGCTTCGACGAGTTCCTGGAGCGGGTGGGCCAGATGGTCTTCCTCTCCGCCACCCCTGGCCCCTGGGAACTGGAGCAGGCGCAGGGCGAGTACGTCGAGCAGGTGATCCGCCCGACCGGCCTGGTCGACCCGGAGGTCGTCGTCAAGCCCACCAAGGGGCAGATCGACGACCTGATGCACGAGATCCGGCTGCGTACCGAGCGCGACGAGCGGGTGCTGGTCACCACCTTGACCAAGAAGATGGCCGAGGACCTCTCCGACTACCTCCTGGAGAACGGCATCCGGGTGCGCTACCTGCACTCCGAGGTCGACACGCTGCGCCGGGTGGAGCTGCTGCGGGAGCTGCGCAAGGGCGAGTACGACGTGCTGGTCGGGATCAACCTGCTCCGGGAGGGCCTCGACCTGCCCGAGGTGTCCCTGGTGGCGATCCTCGACGCCGACAAGGAGGGCTTCCTGCGCAGCGGCCGGTCGCTGATCCAGACCATCGGTCGGGCGGCCCGGAACGTCTCCGGACAGGTGCACATGTACGCCGACAAGGTCACCCCGTCGATGGCCGAGGCGATCGACGAGACCAACCGGCGGCGGGACAAGCAGATCGCGCACAACGAGGCCCACGGGATCAGTCCCGAGCCGCTGCGCAAGAAGATCCACGACATCCTGGACGACATCTACCGCGAGGCGGAGGACACCGAGACCGACAACCGTGTCGGTGGCGCGGTGCGGCAGCTCTCCCGGGGCAAGGCCCCGGTCAAGGAGACCCGGAGCCGGGCGCGGGCGACCGCCGGCCCGTCCCGGGAGGGCATGGCCCGCGCCGACCTCGCCCAGCTCATCCAGGAACTCAACGACCAGATGCTCGCCGCCGCCCGGGAGTTGCAGTTCGAGCTGGCCGCCCGGATCCGTGACGAGGTCGCCGAGCTCAAGAAGGAACTGCGGGGCATGGACGCGGCCGGGGTGAAGTGACCTCCCGGTGACGGGCACGCCGGCCGGTTGACCGGCAGCGACGCACCCCGGCCACCCGTTGTTGCTCTCTGTGAGCGGGGTATTGCGTTGGGTGGTAACCCCCCGTAGTCTCCGACGGTGGGAGGCCGGATGCCGCTGCCAACGAGTCCCGTTATCCGCCGGGCGCGCCTGGGCGCGGAGCTGCGCCAGCTCCGTCGCCAGGCGGCGCTCACCCTCGAACAGGTCTGCGAAAGGCTCGGCTGGGCCTCCACCTCCAAACTGTCCCGCATCGAGCTGGGGCAGAGCCGTCCCGACCTGGCCGACGTCTTCGACCTGCTCGACGTCTACGAGGTTCCGGTCGCGCAACGGGAGGCGCTCATCGTCATCGCCCGGGACGCCGCGACCAACCGGAGCTGGTGGAAGGCCCTCGGCGAGATGGGGGACCGGCAACGCACCTACGCCGAGCTGGAGGCGGGCGCGGCCACCATCTTCGAATACCAGCCCGCCGTGGTGCCGGGGCTGCTCCAGACCCGGGCGTACGCGCGGTTGCGGGTGGCCGCCGGCCGGCTCCTCGATCCGGGGATCGACGTGGAGGCGGACACCCGGGCCCGGGCGGCCCGGCAGGACGTGCTGCAGCGCGCGGACGCCCCCCGGTACACCGCGGTGCTCGACGAGGCCGTGCTCACCGGGGCCGGCGTTCCCGCCCCGGTATGGCGGGAGCAGGTGCGGCACCTGGTGGCGACGGCCCGTCGGGCGAACGTGACGATCCGGGTCCTGCCCCGGGGCGTCCCGGTGGCCGGGAGCGTGATGCACCCGCTGACGCCGTTCTCCTGTTACGCCTTCCCGGACCCGGCCGATCCCCGCACGGTGGTGCTGGAGGCGCTCACCACCGACCTGCGGCTGACCGCCGAGCCGGACGTCCGCCGCTACGAGCAGCTCGCCGGTTGGCTGCTCGACGCGGCCCTGTCCGCCGCCGACACGATTGAGCTCTGCACGGGGCAGGTCACCGAGGAGTGAGCCCGGCGGCCCGGAGGGCCGTTCCGGCGTCGGTCAGGCGTACCGGTGGAAGCCGCCCTCGGAGTCGATGACCTGGCCGGTGATCCACCGGGCCTCGGGTGAGCAGAGGAAGGCCACCAGCCGTGCCGCGTCCGCCGGAGTGCCCCAGCGCCCGCCGGGGAAGTGGTGGGCCACGGCGGCGTGCACCTCGGGTGGCGCGTAGCCGGTGTCGGTGGGGCCGGGGTTCACGCAGTTGACGGTGATTCCTCGGGGCATCAGCAGCGGCGCGAGCTGGACGGTGAGGTTCTCCACCGCAGCCTTGCTCACCGCGTACGCCAGCTCGTCCGGCATCGGACCGAGCCGCTGCCCGCTGGAGAAGAGCAGCAGCCGACCGCCGTGGCCGGCGGTGAACGCGGCGGCGAAGGCCTCGGCCAGCAGCAGGGTGGCCCGGACGTTGACCAGCAGGTGCCGGTCGATCTCGCCCGCGTCCAGGGTGCCGAGCGGGGTGCGGGTGGAGTAGGCGTGCACCGCCACCACCGCGTCCAGCCGGCCGTACCGCCGGACCGCCTCGGCCACCAGGTCGGCCGGTGCGGCCGGATCCAGCAGGTCGGCGGTGACGTACTGGCCGCGCCCGCCCAGTTCGGTGAGGAGGGTCGGTACGCCCTGCGGGTCGCCGCCGTACGGTTGGGCGTCGTCGTAGCCGGGCAGGCCGGTGAGCAGCAGCCGGTGACCGGCCGCCGCGAGGGTCCGGGCGACCGCCGTGCCGATGCCGACGCCCCGGCTGACCCCGGTCACCAGGGCCACCCGATCGGTCATGCCGTCAGCCAACCACAGGCGCCGGACGGGCGCGACCGGGTTCCACCCCGCGCCCGTGGTCCCGGCCGCTGCCCCGGTGTCCCGACGTCGTCGTCAGGCGGGTACGTCGACGAAGTGCTCGACCCGGGGCGGACCGGCGAAGTGCGGCCCGATCAGGGCCCGCCACCGTTCGAACCGCTCGGTGCCCCGGAACTCGCGTTCGTGGGCCTCGACGGAGTCCCACTCGACGAGCAGCACGAACCGCGACGGCGACTCGATCCCGCGGGTCATCCGCACCGAGCGGCAGCCGGGAGTGCCGGCGAGGATCGGGTGACCCTGGGCGTACGCGGCGGCGAACGCGTCCTCGTGTCCGGGCAGTACGTCGATGAGCGCGACCTCAAGCACCATGCCCCGCAGCCTGCCATGCCGGTGGCCGACGCCGGGCGCGGGTGGGGGTTCGTCCCACGCGCCGGGCGGGGGTCAGCGGGTGCGCTCGGCTTCCGGCGGGCCGGACCGCACGAGCGTCCACAAACGACACCTAGCCTCCTAGGATGCCCTGCGCGGTGTGTCGCTCCGTACCCACGCGCGGTCAACCACGCCGAGCGGCCGGAACGCCGCACGCCGCAGTTCGGGAGTGACGAACCGGTGACAGGCAAGAGAACGTGACGTGGTCGGCATTCGCCGCCTCGGGAGGTGCGCGGGGAGGCGTGCATGGTGAACAATGACCGCCGAGGAGGGGAGTATCCCTCACGATGGTGTCGTCAGCACGGTCGAACGTCCCCCGACGGTCGACCCGGCACCATCGGTCATCGATCCGTTCGCGGAGCGGTGGCGGGAGAGACCTCCGACAGTCACCAGAGTCAGCATCGCCGGCACACCGAGCCTTGGGCTTTTCCTGTTCCACGGGTTGCGGTGTGCCGGTCGCTGCGTGCCTGCCGGAGGATAAGCTGTGAACGTGTCCGGACTGGTCTGGGCCGTGACCCTGATCGCGCTGACCGCGATCCTGGTCTTCGACCTGTTGGTCATCGGCCGTCGCCCCCATGAACCCAGCGTCCGCGAGTCCAGCCTCTGGGTCGGATTCTACGTCGGCCTGGCCCTGCTCTTCGGCGTCGGTCTCTGGTTCTTCGGCGGCGGCAAGGTCGCGGGCGAGTTCTACACCGGCTGGCTCACCGAGTACAGCCTCTCGGTGGACAACCTCTTCGTCTTCGTGATCATCATGGCCCGGTTCGCGGTGCCCCGGCAGTACCAGCAGAAGGTGCTGTTGATCGGCATCGTGCTGGCGCTGATCATGCGAGGCGCCTTCATCGCGGCCGGCGCGGCGTTGATCTCGCAGTTCACCTGGGTGTTCTACATCTTCGGCGCGTTCCTCATCTACACGGCGGTCAACCTCGCCCGGCAGGGCGAGCCCGACGAGGACGAGTTCACCGAGAACGTGCTGATCCGGTGGAGCCGACGGGCACTGCCCATCTCCCAGGGCTACGACGGCGCGAAGATGACCACGCGGGCGTACGGCAAGCGGCTCTTCACCCCGATGCTGATCGTCATGATCGCGATCGGCACCACCGACCTGATCTTCGCGCTCGACTCGATCCCGGCCATCTTCGGCATCACCCAGGAGCCGTACCTGGTCTTCACCGCGAACGTCTTCGCGTTGATGGGGCTCCGGCAGCTCTACTTCCTCCTCGGTGGTCTGCTCAACCGCCTGATCTACCTGAGCACCGGCCTGGCCGTGGTGCTCGGCTTCATCGGCGTCAAGCTGGTGCTCGAGGCGCTCGCCGAGAACAACCTTCCGTTCCTCAACGGCGGCGAGCACGTCGGGTGGGCCCCGCACATTCCGATCTGGCTCTCGCTGACGGTCATCCTCGGCACGCTCGCCGTGGCGACGGTTGCCAGCCTGGTCAAGTCCTCCCGGGACCGCCGCCGCGAGCTGCTCGCCGTCAAGCACTGACCGTTCACGCACCGTTCGGGGAGTCCGCCGGATCCGGCGGACTCCCCGAACGTCTGCCTGCTGCGCAGCCGGCCGGCGTATCCCGGCCCCGGGTCAGGCAGTACGGGCGGCATCCCCATTCGGTAACCGGTACGCACCGTCCTGGTGCTCGTCGACGTCGTGCCCGTCAGCAGGGCGGCCGCCCTGCGGATGTACAGGATTCCGCGCCGCATCCGGAGCCCGACATCCCGGCCGGCGCTCCTGGCCGATGCGGCGGGCAGAGCCCTTGGTCTGACTGCGGGCCGTGGCACCTCTGATACTGAGGGTGTGGCTCGTATGGGTGATGATGGGTCGATGGGTCGACTGCGGGTGGTCATGGCGGCCGTGCTGTTCGGGGTGGGGGCGACCGGGATCGTGGTCGTGCTGGCCGGGCAGGGGGTGGACCGGGCGGAGAAGTGGGTGTCCCTGGTCGTGGGGCCCATGTCCGTGGCCCTTACCGCAGCGGGGCTCGGGGTGGGCTGGCTCACCTGGCGCCAGAGCCGCTCGGGGGCGGGTATGCGGCCGGTGGACGCCAGCGGGCCTGGGGCGGTGGCGATCGGCGGTGACAGCCACGGCGTGACAGAGGCCAACGTGTCGGATGTGTCGGCCGTCTCGCCGATTCCTCCACCGGCTGGAGGTGGGGTGAGGGCTGCTGGTGCGGGGTCGGTGGCGATCGGCGGCAGTAGCACTGCGTCGATCCGCACCACCGTCACCGGCGGGGGTGGCACCGCGTGATCTTCCGTTCTCGAAAGCCCGACCGTCCCGGGCCGGTGAACGCTTCAGCTCCGGGCTCCATCGCCATCGGTGGCGACGCTCACGGGCCGGTCAGCGCGACGGTTCACGTCCATCAGCCGCTGTGGCAGGTGACCTGGCCGCACCAGGTTGGGGTGGTGCCGCTGTTGGCGCACTGTCGGCAGGAACGCCCCGCCGATCAGGCCCTCGACGCCGCCGTGGCGGCAGGAGAGGGTGTGGTGGTGTGTCAGGTGGCAGCCGGGCTCGGTGGGGTCGGCAAGACCCAACTTGCCGTCGCCCTGGCTCGCCGGCTGTGGGATTGCGGTGAGTTGGATCTGCTGGTGTGGGTGTCGGCGACGTCCCGGCCGGCGGTGGTCACCGCCTACGCCCAGGCCGCCGCCGACGTCGTCGGCGTCGACGACACCGACCCGGAGCAGGCCGCCGTCCGGTTCCTGGCCTGGCTGGCGGCTACCCCACGACGCTGGCTGATCGTTCTGGACGACGTGACCGATGCCAACGACCTGCAAGGTCTGTGGCCGGCGGCGACCGGGTCGGGACGGACAGTGGTTACCACCCGCAGTATGGACAGTGCGCTGGCCGCAGGCCGGCACCGCATCGACGTCGGCGTGTTCACCCCGGCCGAGTCGATGAACTATCTGGCCGCGAAGCTCGCCGGCGATTCGATCCGGTTGGAGCAGGCCGCCGACCTGGCCGACGACCTCGGGCACCTGCCCTTGGCGTTGGCGCAGGCCGCCGCGTACATCCTCGACCGTACGAGCATGACCTGCGCCAGCTACCGCCGCCGCCTCGCCGACCGGCGGCGGCAGTTGGTCGCCCTGGCTCCCCGGGTGCTGCCGGACGACTACCCCTATCCGGTCGCGGTGACCTGGTCGCTGTCCATCGACCGTGCCGATACTTTTGCCCCAGAAGGTCTGGCCCGGCCGGTGCTGGAACTGGCCGCCCTGCTCAACCCCAACGGCATCCCCACCGAGGTGTTCACCACCCCCGCCGTCCTGACCCACCTGGGCGCCCGCACCGGCGGACCGATCGCGGCCGACGACGTCACCGACGCCCTCGACAACCTCGCCCGACTCAGCCTCGCCACCACCGATCCCGAAACCGGTACCGTCCGGGTCCACGGGCTCCTGCAACGCGCGGTCCGCGAAGCCACCCCCTCCGCCCACGCCGCGCAGCTGGCGGTCACTGCCGCCGACGCACTGCGCAGCATCTGGCCCGACATCGAACGCGGCCGGGACCACGCCCAAGCCCTACGCGCCAACACCACCGCCCTGCACACTCACAGCGACCCACTGCTGTGGAACGCCGTTCGCGGCGTCCACCCCGTCCTGTTCGCCGCCGGCCGCAGTCTCGGGAGAACCGGCCAGCTCGCCGCCGCCATCGCCTACTTCCACACGCTGAACATCACCGCGACCCACCACCTCGGCCCCGATCACCCCGGCACCCTCACCACCCGCAACAACCTTGCCTACTGGCGTGGTGAGGCCGGGGATCCGGGCGGTGCGGCCGCTGCTTTCGAGGATTTGCTCACCGACTGCCTGCGGGTGCTGGGCCCCGACCATCCCGACACCCTGGCCACCCGCAGCAACATCGCTCGCTGGCGCGGTGAGGCCGGGGATCCGGGCGGTGCGGCCGCTGCTTCCAAGGACCTGCTCACCGACTGCCTGCGGGTGCTCGGTCCCGACCATCCCGACACCCTGGCCACCCGCAGCAACATCGCTTCCTGGCGCGGTGAGGCCGGGGATCCGGGCGGCGCGGCCGCCGCTTTCGAGGAACTCCTCACCGACCGCCTGCGGGTGCTGGGCCCCGACCATCCCGACACCCTCAACACCCGCAGCAACATCGCTTCCTGGCGCAGCGAGGCCGGGGATCCGGGCGGCGCGGCCGCCGCTTTCGAGGAACTCCTCACCGACTTCCTGCGGATGCTCGGCCCCGACCATCCCGACACCCTCATCATCCGCAACAACATCGCCCACTGTCTCGGTCAGGCCGGGGACCCGACCGGCGCCGTCACCGCCTACCGGGAACTCCTCACCGACCAACTGCGGGTGCTCGGCCCCGACCACCCCCGTGCTCTCACCACCCGCAACAACATCGCCTACTGTCTCGGTCAGGCCGGGGACCCGACCGGCGCCGTCACCGCCTACCGGGAACTCCTCACCGACCAACTGCGGGTGCTGGGCCCCGACCATCCCGACACCCTCAACACCCGCAGCAACATCGCTCGCTGGCGCAGCGAGGCCGGGGATCCGACTGGCGCCGCCGCTGCTTCCAGGGACCTTCTCACCGACTGCCTGCGGGTGCTCGGCCCCGACCATCCCAACACCCTCATCGCCCGCAACAACATCGCCTACTGTCTCGGTCAGGCCGGGGACCTGACCGGCGCCGCCGCCGCCTTCGAGGAACTCCTCACCGACCAACTGCGGGTGCTCGGCCCCGACCACCCCGGTACTCTCATCACCCGCAACAACGTGGCCCACTGCCTTGGTGAGGCCGGGGACCCAGCGGGCGCTGCCGCGGCTCTCGACGAACTCCTCGCTGACTGCCTGCGGGTGCTCGGCCCCAACCATCTGAACACTGTCACTGTCCACGGCAACCTTGCCCGCTGGCGGGGGCGTGGCAGGTCGTGATGTGCCGGGCAGGCCCGGTCCCGCCGGTATCCCGGGGACTGGAGCGCGTCAGCTATTCAGGGCGGCGGGGAACTCCGCACCGGGCCGAGCGTCCCTGGGTCATGACCGCTCGCGGCGGGGTGTGTCCGACGGTCCGGGTGTGACGCGGTGGACGCCGACCAGGGTGGCGGTGCGGTCGTCGGGGAGGCGTTCCTCCAGCACCCGGCGGCGCTGGTAGCAGGCGTGCACCATGCGGCGGTCGTCGCCGGGTCGTGGGGCGGCGCTGACGATGCCGACGTGGTGGATGCCCCGGCCCGGCCGGGCGAAGAAGTACAGGTCGCCGGGGCGTTCGGTGCCGAGTTCCACGGGGGTGGTCGCGGCGGCCTGGTCCCCGGCGTCGCGGGGCAGCCACACCCCGAACCGTCGCCAGGCCAGGTGCACCAGGCCGGAGCAGTCGATGCCGGCGGGGGACGTGCCGCCCCAGATGTAGACGACGTCGCGGAGCCGATCGGCGACGGCGAGCGCCTCGTCGGGGGCCGGAGGGCGGGTCGGTAGGGGAGCGGTGTGCCGGTCGGGGAGCCAGAGCGGTTCGGGGTGGCCGGGAGCGCGCACCGGTCGCCAGCCGTCGACGGCCGGCCCGGTGGGGGTGAGCCGGGTGCCGAGGGCGACGCCGGGCAGCCGGACGTCGCCGTGGGGCGTGGCGTGCAGGGCGGTGACGGTGGCGTCGACGACCAGCGGATGGGTGGGGGTCGGTGGGCCGGTGGGCGCGGTGGCGAGCTGGCCGGTGGGCAGCCAGCCGGGGTAGCCGCGTGGGTCGAGGCCGGCGGCGGCCTGTTCGACGGCGACGACCCGCACCCAGCCGGGCGGGCCCACCTCGGTGACCAGGACCTCCTCGCCGAGCAGGAGTTGGCTCAGGACGCAGTCGCCGACCTGCTGGTCGGTGTCCATGCCGGCGATCCAGGCGGCGGTGTCGACGTGCGCCCCGAGTGCGGGGGTGTCGATCGGGCGGACCGCTTCGGGGCGGGTCCAGAGGGTCGCCACGGCGACCCGGACGACGGCCCGCTGGCCGGCTCGCAGTTCCACGTGCACTCCCAGGCGTCGGGCGGTCGTCTGCGGTGACCTTATGAAAGATTCCAACAGTCATCAACCATGCTGCTGAATCTTTGCTTCATCGATGCCTTTGATGCCGAGACCGGGGGCGTCGGGGAGCACCACGGTGGCGCCGTCGTACCGCATGCCGCCGCGTACCGGCGACCAGGCCAGCCACCAGGCGGCGTCGAGGTCGGCCACGACGGTGGTGCCGTACGCGGCGACCAGGCTGGCGGCGGCGCCGACGCCGATCTGGCTCTCCATCATCGACCCGACGAGGGTGCCGACGCCGTGCGCGGCGGCCAGGTCGAGCAGGGTACGGGCCGGGCGCAGCCCGCCGGCCTTGGCGAGCTTGACGTTGACCAGGTCGGCGGCGCGGCGGCGGATCACCTCGACCAGGTCACGGGGCCCGAAGACGGACTCGTCGGCGAGGATCGGCAGGTCCACCCGGTCGCTGACCCAGGCCATCCCGTCCAGGTCCCATTGGGCGACGGGCTGTTCGACCAGTTCGACGTCGAGGCCGGCGTCCTCGATGCCACGGATGACCCGGACCGCCTCGCGGGGCGTCCAGCCCTGGTTGGCGTCGAGACGGATCCGCACCCGGGGGCCCACCGCCGCGCGGACGGCGCGGACCCGGTCCAGGTCGCCGGCGGCGTCGGTGCCCACCTTGAGCTTGAGCACGGTGAACCCGTCGGCCGCGCGCTGCCGGGCGGTGGCGGCCAGGTCGACCGCGTCCCCGGCGGAGACGGTGACGTCGGTGGGGACGTGTCGGCTGGTGCCGCCGAGCAGCCGCACCAGGGGCACGCCGAGCCGGCGGGCGGCGAGGTCGTGCAGGGCGGTGTCGACGGCGGCCTTGGCCGCCTCGTTGCCGGCGACGGCGCGTTGGATCTCGGCGCAGCGGGCGTTGAGGTCGTCGGCGTCGCGTCCGGCGACCAGTGGGCCGAGGACCTCGTGGACGCAGGCGCGGGAGCCGTCGATGGATGCGCCGGTGACCTGCCAGACCTGCGGGGCCTCACCGAACCCGGAGCGCCCCTCGTCGTCGACGATCTCGACCACGAGGGTCTCGACGGTGGTGGTGCGGCGCAGGGCGGTGACGAAGGGGGTGTGTAAGGGGGCGGAAAGCCGGTGGGTGCGTACCGCAGCGATCGTCATTGCGGCAATCTATACAGACGGACGCGCGGCAGGGGAGGCCGGATGAGGGTGCGGGACTGGGAGTTGGTGGGCGCGCCGAACGCGCGGGACCTGGGTGGCCTGGTGGGCGCGGACGGGCGGCGGGTGCGGGCGGGTCGGCTGATCCGTACCCCGGCGTTGGGGCGGCTGACCGACGAGGACCTGCCGGTGCTGGCGAAGCTCGCCCCGGCGTGTGTGGTCGACCTGCGGTACGCCGCCGAGATCGCGGAGGCCCCGCCGGACCGGCTGCCCGGTGAGCCGACGGTGGTGCACCTGCCGGTGCACGACCCGGCGCACCCGGTCTTCACCTACGTCTCGGCGCTGCTGCTCGGACACGACCTGGACGCGTACGGGGAACTGGCGGAGCAGGGCACCCCGGCGGCGATGGCGGCGATCTACCGGTGGTTCGTGACGGGGGAGTCGGCGCGGAGCGGGTTCGCCGCGGCGCTGCGGCTGGCCGCCGACCCGGCGAACCTGCCCCTGGTGTTCCACTGTTCGGCGGGCAAGGACCGCACGGGCTGGTTGGCGGCGGTGCTGTTGACCGTGCTGGGGGTGGACGAGGCGGCGATCCGCGCCGACTACCTGCGGCACAACGAGTTGACGGTGAGCCTGCGGGAGGTGCTGCTGGAGGCGATGCGGCGGCGCCGGCCGGAGCTGGACGCGGACGCGGTGCGTCCGGTGCTCGAGGTGCGGCCGGAGTACCTGGACGCCGGGTACGACGAGGTGGCACGGGTGCACGGGTCGTTCGGGGCGTATCTGCGCGACGGCCTGGGGGTGACCGACGAGCTGGTCAGCGCGTTGCGGGCGAACCTGTTGGAGTGAGCCGGGCGACGAGGCCGGTGACGATGAGCGCCTGACCGAGGCAGTAGGTGCTCATCACCCACACCCCGTGGCCGGGCAGGTGGCCGACGTCGGCCGTGCCGGTGGCGATGATCAGGTCGGACAGGAGGAAGAGCGCGCCGCCGAGGGCGACGCGGGGGCCGTGCCCGGCGGCGGTGGCGGCCATGGTGGCCAGCGCGATGGCGTACCCGGCGACGGGCACGGCGAGTCCGGCGTCGGTGAGGCCGGGCCACATCCAGGCCAGGGCGGCGGTGGTGGCGACGGCGTACCCGAGCGGGATGGCGACCAGTGGCGGGCGGAGCAGCTTCCGGGCGGCGCCGTGGCGGGTGAACGCGGTGATGTAGCACAGGTGCGCGCCGAGGAAGAGCGACATGCCGGTGAGGAACGCGGGGGTGCCGTCGACGAGGAGTGCGATGTCGCCGCCGGTGGAGAAGGCGAGCGCGGCGAGGAGCAGTCGGTCCGGTCGCCGGCCGTGGGCGGCGGCGACCCACCAGAGGTACGCGGCGAGCGCCGGGATCAGCAGCGGTTTGGTGAGCAGGACGCCGAGGCGGTGGTCGGTGGCGACGGCGACGAGGTTCGCCGTCGTCAGGACGGCGAAGACGAGCAGCGGCAGCCGGTGGTGGCGCACGGGGGCTCCTGGTGGGGGTGGGGAGCGGGTGGATGGCCGCCGGGTCCGTCGTCGGTACCCGGGTCAGGGGGCCGGGCGTAGGTCGTGGCGGGCGGCCCAGACGTGGGCGGAGACGTCGGCGAGCAGCCGGCAGGCGTCCGGGTCGGTGAGGTCGGTGGTGGTGCAGACGGCGAGCACGTACGGGGGCGCGTCGTGGGGGAGGACCACGCCGACGCCGTGCCGGACGCCGGTGACCCAGCCGTTCTTGTGGGCGATGGGCACCCCGGCGGGGAGTCCGGCGGGGAGGTCCTCGCGGAACTGCTGGGCGCACAGCACGTCGAGCATGGTGGCGCAGCTGGCCGGGGTGGCGAGGGGGCCGGGGCGGGTGGCGCCGGCGGCGAGCGCGCCGAGCAGGCCGGCGAGGTCGGCGGCGCTGACCAGGTTGGTGATGCCGGCGGCGCGGGCGGTGTAGTCCTCGATGCCCCGCCCGGTGACGCTGTGCCGGGCACCGGCGAGGGCCCAGACCTCGGCGACGGCGGGGAGGCCGACGTGGCCGAGGAGGATGTTGGTGGCGAGGTTGCTGGAGCGGACGATCATGCGTTCGGCGAGCCAGCGCAGCGTGGCGGTGCGGTCGAGGCGGTCCCAGACGGCGTCGTCGTTGTCGTAGTGCGGGGTGAGGGAGAACCGCGGCCCGTCGGGGTGGGCGGACGGGAAGTCGTTGTGCACCGGCACCGGGGTGTCCGGGTCGAGGGTGCCGGCCTCGGCGGCCCGGTAGAGAGCGGCGAGCACGGCGACCTTCATGGTGCTGGCCGCGTAGTGCGGGGTGTGTTCGGCGTGGGTCCAGGTGGGGGCGGCGTCGAGGCGGCCGGCGTACGCCGAGACGGTGCCGGGCACAGCGGCCAGGCGGGCGTCGAGCTCGTCCCAGGTCATGGCGGTGACCGTAGCCGATCGCCCGGGGTCGCGGGGGCCCGTGCGGCCCCCGCGACCGGTGGTTCAGTTGGCGTGCTTGCGGCGGGCGGTGGCGCGGGCCCGCTGGGTCTGGTCGAGGACGACCTTGCGGATCCGCACGGCCACCGGGGTCACCTCGACGCACTCGTCCTCGCGGCAGAACTCCAGGGCCTGCTCCAGGGAGAGCTTGCGCGGCGGGATGAGCTTCTCGGTCTCGTCGGCGGTCGACGAGCGCATGTTGGTGAGCTTCTTCTCCTTGGTGATGTTGACGTCCATGTCGTCGGAGCGGGAGTTCTCGCCGACGATCATGCCCTCGTACACCTCGGTGCCCGGCTCGACGAAGAGCTGGCCGCGCTCCTGGAGGTTGGTCATGGCGAACGCGGTGACCGAGCCGGAGCGGTCGGCGACCAGGGAGCCGTTGTTGCGGGTACGCAGCTCGCCGAACCACGGCTCGTAGGACTCGAAGACGTGGTGCAGGATGCCGGTGCCGCGGGTCTCGGTGAGGAACTCGGTGCGGAAGCCGATCAGGCCCCGGGCGGGCACGAGCCACTCCATCCGGATCCAGCCGGTCCCGTGGTTGACCAGCTGCTCCATCCGGCCCTTCCGGGTGGCCAGGAGCTGGGTGATCGCGCCGAGGTAGTCGTCGGGCGCGTCGATGGTGAGCCGCTCGACCGGCTCGCAGGTCTTCCCGTCGATCTCCCGGGTGACCACCTGCGGCTTGCCGACGGTGAGTTCGTAGTTCTCCCGGCGCATCTGCTCGACCAGGATGGCCAGGGCCAGTTCCCCACGGCCCTGCACCTCCCAGGCGTCGGGGCGCTCGGTGGGCAGCACCCGCAGGGACACGTTGCCGACGAGTTCCTTGTCGAGGCGGTCCTTGACCATGCGGGCGGTGACCTTGGCGCCCTTGACCCGACCGACCATCGGAGAGGTGTTGGTGCCGATGGTCATCGAGATGGCCGGCTCGTCCACGGTGATCAGCGGCAGCGGGCGGGCGTCCTCGGCGTCGGCGAGGGTCTCACCGATCATGATCTCGGGGATGCCGGCGACCGCGATGATGTCGCCCGGCCCGGCGCTGTCGGCGGACTTGCGCTCCAGGCCCTCGGTCATCAGCAGCTCGGAGATGCGGACCTTGGCGATGGTGCCGTCGGTGCGGCACCAGGAGACGGTCTGGCCCTTGGCGATGGTGCCCTGCCGGACCCGGCAGAGCGCGAGCCGGCCGAGGAACGGGGAGGCGTCGAGGTTGGTGACGTGGGCCTGCAGCGGGGCGTCCTCGTCGTAGGCGGGCGGCGGGATGGTGTCGAGCAGGGTGCGGAACAGCGGTTCGAGGCTGGTGCTGTCCTCGGGGACGGCGCCGTCGGCGGGCTGGGTCAGCGAGGCGATGCCGTCGCGGGCGCAGGCGTAGACGATCGGGAAGTCGATCTGCTCCTCGTCGGCGTCGAGGTCGAGGAAGAGCTCGTAGGTGTCGTCCACGACGTCCTTGATCCGGGCGTCCGGACGGTCCACCTTGTTGATCACCAGGATGATGGGCATCCGGGCCTTCAGTGCCTTGCGCAGCACGAAGCGGGTTTGCGGCAGCGGGCCCTCGCTGGCGTCGACGAGCAGCACCACCCCGTCGACCATGGTGAGTCCGCGTTCCACCTCGCCGCCGAAATCGGCGTGGCCGGGGGTGTCGATGATGTTGATGGTGACCGGGTCGGAGCCGTCCGCCGGGAGATACCGCACGCCGGTGTTCTTGGCGAGGATGGTGATGCCCTTTTCCCGTTCCAGGTCCATCGAGTCCATCACCCGCTCGGTCGTCTCGCCGCGGGCGCCGTAGGCGCCGGCCTGCCGCAACATGGCGTCGACCAGCGTGGTCTTGCCGTGGTCGACGTGGGCGATGATGGCGACGTTGCGGAGGTCGGTGCGAAGCTGCATTCCTCCATCCTCCCGTCCGCCGGGATCAGGGGCGGCGTCGGGGTCACCCCGGAGCGGGCCCCGATCTCCGGTGAAACTCCTGTCACACTGGGTGCCGATGCTGGCATGCTGACCGACGTGTGTCGGGGGCTTGAGTGCACGATTTGGTGAACCTGCTGGAACACCTGCCGGCCGAGCTGATCTACCTGGTCGCGGCGTTGATCGTCGCGGGGGAGACAGCGCTGCTCATCGGTCTGGTCGCGCCGGGCGAGGCGACGCTGCTGCTGGTGGGCTTCCTCTCGTTCACCGGCACCCTGCGCCTGGGCCCGGCGATGCTGGTCATGATCACCGCGGCGGTGCTGGGGGACACCCTCGCCTACCGCTCGGGTCGCCGGTACGGCCCCCGGCTGCGTGCCTCCCGCTGGGGGGCCCGGGTCGGGCCGCAGCGGTGGGGGCGCGCCGACGCGATGCTGGGGCGGCTGGGCGGTCGGGGGGTGTTCGCGGCCCGCTGGGTGGCGTTCGCCCGCACCCTGGTGCCCCGCCTGGCGGGTGCGGCGGGGCTGCCGTACCGCCGGTTCCTGCCGTGGAACGTCGGCGGCGTGGTCACCTGGGTGGGTGGCTCGGTGCTGGTCGGGTACCTGGCCGGCGAGTCGTACGAGACGGTCTCGGCGTACCTGGGGCGGGCCACCGGGGCGGTGCTGGTGCTGGCCGGGTGCGTGCTGGTGATCGTGCTGGCCGGCCGGTGGCTGGGGCGGAACCCGGACCCGGCGCGGGCGCTGTTCGAACGGGCGTTGGCGGTGCCGCCGCTGAGCTGGGTGACCCGCCGGTACGGCATCCTGCTGTTCCTGCTCGGCACCCGGATCGGCGCCACCTGGGCGCTGCTGCTGAACGTGACGGCCGGGTTGGCGCTGCTGTTCGGCGCCGGGCTGGTGATCGCCTGGCTGCTCGGCGCGGTGGTCCGGCACAGTGGCCTGGCCTCGGTGGACGCGGCGATCGCGCAGTGGTTCGCGTCCCGGCGCACCCTGGGGGCGGTGGACGTCACCCTGACCGTGGTGTCGGCGTTCCGAGGGCCGGTGCTGATCGTGGTGGTGGCCCTGGTCGCCGGGGTGCTGGCCTGGCGGCGGCGGACCTACCGGGCGGACCTGCTCGGGCTGCTCGGGACGGTGGGGGCGTTCGTGCCGCCGGTGGTGCTGGCGGTGGTGGCCGATCTCACCGCGCCGTCGGAGACGTTGCTGTTCCCCACCCAGATCGCGGTGGTCTCGGCCGGGTTCTGCACCCTGGCCTGGCTGCTGGCCCGGGGGGCCCGGTGGCCGGTGGCGGTGGCCTGGTGGACGGGCGCGGCGGTCGGCATCGCCGGCATCGGGCTGGCCCGGCTGTACCTGGGGCTGAGTTCGGCCAGCGGGGCGGTCAGCTCGGCCCTGCTGGGGGTGCTCTGGACGGTGGTCTTCGTGGTCGCCTGGGCCACCCACGACCGTGCCCAGCGCGCCGAGGCCCTGCCGCCCGCCCCCCGTCCGCCCGAGCCGGCCGACGCGGCCGGTGTCGACGCGCCGCCCGGCGAGGACTGCGCCGTCGCGTCGCCGCCCACCGGCGGGGACGACAGCGGGCCGCTCGCGTACGGGGCGTCCGGGTGACCTGATCCCTGCTAGGGTGCGGCCTCGACACGGGGGAGGGGTGGGGCATGCGCGTGCTCACGGGGCGGATCGGTGCGGCGGTGCTCGCCGGGGTGCTCCTGGCCACCCCGCTGACCGGCTGCGGTGGTCAACGGGACACCGCCACCGAATCGGCCGCCGGTGCCGCCGAGATGCCGGTGGACCTGCCCGTCGTGGAGTCGTCCACACCGGACGTGTCGCCCTCGGCGGTCGAGTCGATGGGGCGGGGCCCGTCGGCGACGCCGAGCCGCTCCGGCACGCCGTCACCGACGGCGAAACCCACCGCGAAGCGCACCGCCGGGCCACGGGCCACGCCGAAGCCACCGACCGAGACGAGGGTGCCGCCACCGCCGCCGAAGCCCGCCGCGAGCGGATGTCAGCCGTCCTACTCCGGCACCCAGGCCAGCCGGGCGCAGGTGAAGGCGGCGCTGACCGACGCGGCGGCGCGCACGTACTGGCCGACGTCGGCGCCGGACATCCGGATCCCGCTGAACCTGGTCAAGGCGACCGCCTGGCAGGAGAGCGGCTGGCAGTCGAACATCGTCGCCTGCGACGGCGGCATCGGGCTGATGCAGGTCATGCCGGGCACCGCGGACTGGATGAACCAGCGCTTCGGCCAGTCGTACGACGTCCGCGACCACCGGGACAACGCCTACCTGGGCGCCACGTACCTGGCCTGGCTGACCAAGTACATCGGTGACATGTACTTCGACGCCGACTACCGGCTCGACGCCGGCCTGTGCACCGCCGAACTGGACTCCTGCCTGCTCAACGCGGTCATCGCGGCGTACAACTACGGGCACCACGCGGTCGCCCGGGAGGGCGAGCCGCTGACCGTGCCCAACCCCCGGTACGTGCGCAACGTGCGGGCGCTGATGACCGGGTGCGTCTGCCTGGACTACTGAGGTTCGGGCGGACGGACTGGGGATATCCGGGCGGACGGTCTTTTGAGGCCGAGGTGGACGTGCGGTGAACGCCCGGTGTCCGGGAGGTTGCCAACATCGATCGGCATGACGAGGATCACGGTGGCGGTCACGCCCGTGGCCGGCCCGGCGACGAAGGAGTCCCCTCATGTCCGACGTGAACCGGCGTGGCCTGCTACGCGGTGCGGCCGCAGTGGCCGGCGGCGCGGTCCTCGGTGGTCCGTTCCTCGGTTTCGCGGCCCGTGAGGCCGCCGGTGCGGCCGGCCGCCGGCCCCGACCCCGGCCGGCCCTCGAACCGGTGCCCGACCTGCGGGACGGCAAGGTGCGTCTCTGGCTGCCCGACGGGTTCCGGTACCGGTCCTTCCACGACACCGAGTTCCCGGTGACCCTCGACGACGGCACCGCGCTGCCCGGCCGGCACGACGGCATGGGCGCCTTCCCGGGACCCGGTGGCACCGTGCGGCTGGTTCGCAACCACGAGATCGGCGGCCCCGTCCCGGCCTTCGGTGACCCCGCCGAGGCGTACGACCCGATGGCGCCCGGCGGCACCACCACCGTCGAGGTGACCCGGTTCGGTGAGGTCCGGCGCTCCTGGACCAGCCTGAACGGCACCCTGATGAACTGCTCCGGCGGGCAGATGCCGTGGGGCAGCTGGATCACCTGCGAGGAGACCGTCAACGGGCCGGACGTCGGCCCCGACTACACGGGTGCGCCGAACGTGTCGCTGACCAAGCGGCACGGCTTCGTCTTCGAGGTTCCCGCCGACGGGCGTGGCGACCGGCGGCCGGTCACCGCCGCCGGCCGGTTCTGCCACGAGTCGGTGGCGTACGACCCGCGCGGCGGGCACCTCTACCTGACCGAGGACAACTTCGGCTACGCGTCCGGCTTCTACCGGTACACCCCACCGAAGGACCCGATGCGGATCGGCCGGCTGGCCGACGGTGGCCGGTTGCAGATGCTGGCGGTGCGCGGGCGACCCAACCGGAACCTGGCCGCCGCGCAGCGGCGGCACGCGACCTACCGGGTGGAGTGGGTCGACGTCGACGACCCGGCGCCGTCGTTCCCGTACACGCCGGGGCAGCCCGCGCCGACCCCCAACGACACCGCGCTCACCCATGTCGCGCGGCAGGGCTGGGAGCAGGGTGCGGCGTACTTCTCCCGGCTGGAGGGGGCGGTGTACGACGACGGGGTCGTCTACTTCACCGCCACCCAGGGCGGTGGCCCGGCGGAGACCTCCGTCGGGCCGATCGCCGACGGCTTCGGCAACGGGCACGGCCAGGTGTGGGCGTACGACTGCCGGTCGCAGGTGCTGCGCCTCGTGTACGAGTCGCCCGGCCCGGACGTGCTGGACTTCCCGGACAACATCACCACCAGCCCGCGCGGCACGCTGGTGGTCTGCGAGGACAACACGTCGGACAACTTCATCCGGGGGCTGACCCCGCGGGGGGACCTGTTCGACATCGCGCTCAACCGGCTGACCAGCAGCACCGGCGCGGACCGCTCCAACGACGAGTTCGCCGGGTCGACGTTCAGCCCGGACGGGCACACCCTGTTCGTCAACATCCAGGCCAGCCGGGGGATGACCTTCGCGATCTGGGGTGACTGGGCCCGGATCGGGGTCTGAACCGGCACGGCGGTGACCGGCGAGAATCCGGTCACCGCCGTGGTCGTGGCCCAGGTCAGTCCCGGGCGGTCACCGCCTCCCGCGCGTCGGCGCTGTCGGCGGCCGGTTCGGGGCTGATCCGTCCCGGCCACCAGAACCGGTCGCCGAGCAGGAACGCCAGCGCCGGCACCAGGACCGTACGGACCAGCAGCGTGTCGAGCAGGACACCGATGCAGACGATGATGCCGATCTGGGTGAGCAGGATCAGCGGCAGCACGCCGAGGACGGCGAAGACCGCGGCGAGCAGCACGCCTGCGCTGGTGATGACCCCGCCGGTGACGCGCAGGGCGGAGAGCATCCCGTCCCGGGTGCCCATCCGGCGGGCGTCCTCCCGGGCCCGGGTGACCAGGAAGATGTTGTAGTCCACCCCGAGGGCCACCAGGAACACGAACGCGAGCAGCAGGACCCCGCTGTCCAGCGCCGGGAACCCGAGCACGTGGTCGAAGAGCAGCCACGCCGCGCCGAGGCTGGCGAAGAACGACGCCACCACGGTCAGCACCAGCAGCACCGGGGCGAGCAGGCCACGGAGCAGCACCACCAGGACCCCGAGGACCAGCAGCAGGATGATCGGCAGGATGAGTCGCTGGTCGCGGCTGTCGGCCTGGTCGGAGTCGTAGGTGGCGGCGACGGTGCCGCCGACCAGCGCGCCGGAGAACTCCCCGACGCCGTCGAGGGCCGGCGGGGCGGAGCCCGGTACGGCGGCGACCGCGTCGCGCAGCGCCTCGACGGCGCGGTCGGAGGCGGCGGTGCCGGGTTCGGCCTCCAGCACCACGTCGACCTGGGCGACGGTCTGCCCGGCGTCGGCCGGGCGGGCCGAGGAGACGCCCGGTACGGCCGCGGCGGCCTCGGTGACCGCCGGCACCGCGGCGGGTGAGGTGAGCACGGCGACGGGCTGGGTGGAGCCGGCCGGGAAGGCCTCGGCGAGGGTCTTCGCTCCGGCGACCGCCTCCGGTTCCACCCGGAACTGCTCGGTCTCGGCCAGGCCGGTGCGGATGCCGAGCCCGCCGAACGCCAGGCCGGCGAGCAGCAGGGTGGCCAGCGCGGTGACCGGCAGCGGTCGGCGCAGCACCCCCTTGCCGAGCCGGCCCCACAGCCGGCCCTCGCGGGCCTCGCCACCCACCCGGGGCACGAACGGCCAGAAGAGTCCCCGGCCGAAGATCAGCAGCGCGGCGGGCAGGACGAACAGCGCGGAGAGCATGGCGAACACCACACCGGTGGCGCAGGCCACGGCGAGCGCCCGGTTGGTCTCCTGCTCGGACAGCAGCAGGGTGAGCACCCCGAGCACCACCGTGCTGCCGCTGGCCAGGATCGGCTCGGCGGTACGGCGCAGCGCGGCCCGCATCGCCACGAACCGGTCGGACTCGCGGCGCAGTTCCTCCCGGTAGCGGGCGATCAGCAGCAGGGCGTAGTTGGTGGCCGCGCCGAACACCAGCACGCTGGCGATACCGGTGACCTCGCCGCTGTTCAGGTTGATGCCGACCGCCGGGACGATGGTCTCGATGGCCCGCAGGGTGATCTGTTCGGTGGCGGCCACCACGGCCAGCGGCACCAACCACAGGAACGGGCTGCGGTAGGTGATGAGCAGCAGCACCGCCACCACACCGGCGGTGACCGCGAGCAGGGTGACGTCCGCGCCCTCGAAGACCTGACCCAGGTCGGCGGCGAACGCGGGCGCACCGGTGACCTCGGCCCGCAGCGGGTCGGGGAGGCCGCCGAGGCTGTCCCGCAGGTCGCCGACGCGCTCGCCGACGGCCTCCGGCCCGTCGGCGGTGGACATCGGCACCACGAGCAGGGCCACCGTGCCGTCCGGGGACACCTGCGGCGGCGGGATCCGACCGCCGGCGGCGAACCGGCCCAGGTCGCCGGTGGCGGCGGTGACGCGGTCCCGGTCGGATCCGGTGAGCGGACCGCCGTCGTCGCGACTGACCACCACGATCGCGGCCTGGACGTCGCGGGACGGCAGTTGCTCCTGGAGCCGCTCGACCTGCGTGGACTCCCACTCGACGGACAGGCCGGTGTGGGAGACGGGGTCGGGGTTGTCGGGCTGGGGGAGGCCGAAGACGGCCCCCGCGATCACGATCGCGGCCGCCACGGTGAGCCACGCGGCCAGTCGGCTGCGGGCGACGCGGGTGAAGACGGACATCGGGATGCCTCACGGTCTCTGTTCGGGGTAAATTCTCAACAGCCAAGTATCTTGATGGCCGAGATTATCGACTGGTGAGTTATGCTGCAACCGGGACAACGACAAGGGGAGACGCGACGCAACGTGGCAGGTCACGGCATGTACCGGCGACGCGACACCCGACGCGAACACATGGTCGCCGAGATCATCAACGACCTCCGGCGGTACGCGGTGGACGCCCAGCACGTCGCCCACGCCTTCGCCGGCCTGCACGGCCTCGGCGGCACCGACCTTCAGGCACTGATCGCCGTGATGGATGCCGAGCTGCGCGGCGACCCGATGACCCCCGGTCGCCTCGGCGAGCATCTCGACCTCTCCTCCGGCTCGATCACCGCCCTGGTGGACCGGCTGGAACGGGCCGGCCACCTCCGCCGGGACCGGGATCCCTCCGATCGGCGCCGGATCCTGCTGCACTACGCCGAACGGGGCGCCGCCGTCGCGATGGAGTTCTTCCGGCCGCTCGGTGCCCGTACCGACGAGGTGATGACCGACTTCACCGACGACGAGCTGGAGACCGTGCACCGGTTCATGGTGGGGATGAGCGCCTCGCTCCGGCAGCACCGCGACGCCGTCCGCGCCGCCCGCTCCGAACCACCCCGCCGCCGGGCGGAGTAGGTGCTCACCCGGATCGCCACCGGCCTGCTGCGGCTGCCGCCGGCCCGCGCCCGGGTCACCGTGGCCCGGGACCTCCCGGTCCGGGTCCGCGACGGTGTGACACTGCGCACCGACCACTACGCGCCCGACCCGCCCGACGCCCCCACCGTGCTGATCCGCACCCCGTACGGGCGGGGCGGACCGATGCGGCTGCTCGGCCGGGTCGTCGCCGCCCACGGCTACCACGTGGTCATCCAGTCCTGCCGGGGCACGTACGGCTCCGGCGGCACCTTCGAACCCCTCGTGCACGAGCGCGCCGACGGCCTCGACACCCTCGACTGGCTACGCCGGCAACCCTGGTACACCGGCGCGTTCGGCATGTTCGGCGCCAGCTACCAGGGCTTCGTGCAGTGGGCGCTGGCCGCCGAGGCCGGCGACGAGCTGCGCGCCATGGTCGCCGTGGTCACCGCCTCCACCACCCGCGACTCCACGTACGCGGGGGAGTCGTTCTCCCTGGACACGGTGCTGACCTGGGCGGAGCTGCTCCAGGCGCAGACCGTGCCCTGGCTGGCCCGGCAGTGGGAACTCAAACGCGGCCAGCCCCGTCTCGCCGCCGCCCTGGCCCACCTGCCGCTGGCCGAGGCGGACCGGATCGCCACCGGCGCGACCGTCCCGTTCTTCCAGGAGTGGCTGCGCCACCACACCCCCGACGCGGCGTACTGGCGCGACCGGGTCTTCGACCGCCGGCTCGCCGAGGTGCGCGCCCCGGTGCTGATGGTCAGCGGCTGGCACGACATCTTCCTGCCTGCCCAGCTCGCCGACCACGCGGCCCTGCGCGCCGCCGGCACCCCCTGCCGGCTGACCGTCGGCCCGTGGACTCACGGCAGCCCCGGGCTGTTGCTCGCCGCACTGCGGGAGGGACTGGACTGGCTCGACACCCACCTCGCCGGCCGTCGCCCCGCGGCCGGCACCGCGCCGGTCCGGGTGCACGTCGGCGGGGACGGCGATGGCTGGCGGGACCTGCCGGACTGGCCGCCGCCGGGCGAACGGCGCAGCTGGCACCTGCACCCCGGCGCGGCGCTGCGGCCGGAGCCGCCGGCGGAGTCCGCTCCCGACCGGTTCCGGTACGACCCGGCCGACCCGACCCCGTCTCTGGGCGGGCCGCTGCTGGTGGCCCAGCGGGCCGGACCGGTGGACAACCGTCCGGTCGAGGCCCGTCCCGACGTGCTCACCTTCACCAGCGCCCCGCTGACCGCGCCGCTGGAGGTCGTCGGCCCGGTGCACGCCGAGGTGTACGTGCGCAGCGAACTGGCGTACCTGGACGTCTTCGTCCGCCTCTGCGACGTGGACCCGCGCGGGCGGTCCTGGAACGTCTGCGACGGACTGGTCCGGCTCTGGCCGGACCGCTTCCCGACCGACGACACCGGCGCGGTGCGCGTACCGGTGCCGCTCTGGCCCGTGGCGCACCGCTTCGCCCCGGGGCACCGGCTACGGGTGCAGGTCACCGGCGGGGCGCACCCCCGCTACGCCCGTAACCCCGGCACCGGCGAGCCGCTCGGCGCGGCCGTCGCCCTGCGGGCCGGATGGCGGGAGGTGCTGCACGACCCGGCGCACCCCTCGGCGGTGCATCTGCCGGTGCCGTGACGCACGCGGTGGCGGCGCCCCCCGACGGGTGCGCCGCCACCGGCACGGTCTACAGCGGACGGACGTTGTCCGCCTGCGGACCCTTCTGACCCTGGGTCACCTCGAACTCGACCTTCTGTCCCTCGTTCAACTCACGGTAGCCACTCGTGGCGATCGCGGAGTAGTGGACGAAGACGTCCGGCCCCCCGCCGTCCTGCTCGATGAAGCCGAAACCCTTTTCCGAGTTGAACCACTTGACCGTGCCGGTTGCCATGCATCTCTCCCTGTTGCCATGGGAGACCACCGGCGTCTGGCCGATGATCGCCCTGTACCACCCCCGACAGTAACCGGCCGCGTCACCGCGCGCTGGCCGAAGTGCCGTGTCGGGATGCGAAAACCCCGCGCCGTCGCCCCGATGACGGCATGCTTTCCGGGATGGACGGCCCGACGCGGGACGCGACCGCCGCGCTGCGGCGGGAGATCAGCGCGCCCGGCGGCGGCCCCGACCGCCTGCGACTGCTGCCGACCCCGCTGGTGCCCGAGGTGCGACTGCACGTCGCCGAGGACGCCATCCTCTGGTGGGCCCGGATGGAGGCCGACGCCGGGCACCGGCTGCCCGCCCCCTACTGGGCCTCGGCCTGGGCGGGAGGCCAGGCCCTGGCCCGCTACCTGCTGGACCATCCCCGGGTCGCGGCCGGACGCCGGGTGCTCGACCTGGCCACCGGCTCGGGGCTGGTGGCGATCGCCGCCGCCCTGACCGGAGCGGAGCGGGTGCGGGCCAGTGACATCGACCCGTACGCCGTGGCCGCCGTCGGCCTCAACGCCGACGCCAACCGGGTCGCCGTCGACGCCACCGCCGCCGACCTGCTCGACACCGACGGCGGTGACGTCGACCTGCTGCTGGCCGGAGACGTCTTCTACGACCGGCCGATGGCCGACCGGGTGCTGCCCTTCCTGGAACGGGTCGCCGCCCGGGGCGTGGACGTGCTGGTCGGCGACCCGGGGCGGGGCTACCTGCCGGAGGAGCGGCTGGAGGCGCTCGCCGTCTACCGGGTGCCCAGCACCGAACCCGCCGTCGAGTCGTCGGTGCGCCGGGTACGGATCATGCGTCCGCGCCTCAGGTGACCCCCGACACCCGGGACTCCGGGTCGATCTCAGGGAAAAGCCGGGGCCAAAGCCCCATGTGTACGGTGGCGGTCCCGGCATAGCCTCGTCGACATGACGGAATGGCTGACCCAGATCGGAGAGCTCCCCACCCTGCTGCTGATGGGGGTGCTCGGGACGGTCATGCTCTTCGATGCCATCCCGCTGCTCGGCGTGCTCGTCCCCGGGGACGTGGCGGTGCTGGCGGCGGTCGGGGTGGGTCAGCCCGCCGCGACGTTCGCCTCCTTCACCGCCGTCGTCGGGGGCTGCCTGGCCGGCTGGTCGGCGAGTTTCCTGGTCGGCCGCCACTACGGCGGGCGGCTGCGGGCCAGCCGGGTCGGGGACTGGATCGGGGAGGAGCGCTGGGCGGCCGCCGAGGGGATCCTGCACCGGGGCGGCGGGCGGATGGTACTGGTCGCGCCCTTCCTTCCGGTGTTCAACGCGCTGCTGCCGCTCGCGGCCGGCGGGCTGCGAATGCCGTACCGGCGCTTCGTGGCCTGCGCAGCCTCCGGGGCGGTGCTCTGGGCGGGCCTCTACGTCGTGCTGGGCTCGCTGGCCCGGTCGCTGGGCGGTCTGCTGCCGGGGGAGTCCGCCACCTGGGGCACCCTGGGCTTCGGCATGCTGTTCGGCATGGTGGTGCTGCTGGCGAGCCGGCGTCGGCTGCGCGACGCGGCCGTGGCCGCCGACGCGTCGTAGCGACGGGACAGGCACCGCCGTCTCATCGATCCGGCCACGTCCTCCCCGGCTGCTCGTCGCCCTCGCGGGTCGGGTCGTCGGTGGTGTCGAGCAGGTCGAGCAGGGTCGGCCCGTCGGGCTGTTCCGAGCGGGGGTCACGGATGTGCGGTGGGAGCAGGCCGAGCCGCCGGGCGCACTCCTCGCCGTAGCCGTCGTACAGGCGGCCCTTGGTCACCGGGTGGTGGCAGCGGCGGCACCGGACGGGTGGTGGGTCGGGCAGCAGCGGTTCGATCATGGGGCGGTGGTCTCCTGTGGGATGCGCGGGAGCCCGGAGCCGACGGCGGTCGACCCCGAGCATCCTCGCCACGAAGGGCGGTCTACCAGCCGCGGGCCCGCCACTGCGGCACCGCCGGGCGTTCCGCGCCGAGCGTGGAGTCCTTGCCGTGGCCGGGATAGAACCAGGTGTCGTCGGGCAGCCGGCCGAACAGCTTGTGCTCGACGTCGTCGATGAGCGAGGCGAACCGCTCCGGGTCCTTGTCCGTGTTGCCCACGCCACCGGGGAACAACGAGTCCCCGGTGAACAGGTGCGGGGTGCCGGCCGGGTCGCGGTAGAGCAGGGCGATCGAGCCGGGGGTGTGCCCGACGATGTGGATCACCTCCAGCGCGCAGTCGCCGACCGCGACGGTGTCGCCGTCGGTCAGCGTCTCCGACGGGATCGGCAGCCCCCCGGCGTCGTCCGCGTGCACGAGCGACCGGGCGCCGGTGGCCGCCACCACCTCCTCCAGGGCCACCCAGTGGTCCATGTGCTGGTGGGTGGTGACCACGGCGGTCAGACCGGCGTCGCCGACCAGGTCGAGCAGGCGGGGCGCCTCGTTGGCGGCGTCGACGAGCACCTGGTCGCCGGTGGCCCGGCACCGCAGCAGGTAGGCGTTGTTGTCCATCGGCCCCACGGACAGCTTGGTGATGGTGAGCCGGTCGAGTTCGCGCACGGCCGGCGGGCCGCCGGGGGTGACGTCTCCGCGGTAGGTCATCGGGGTTCTACATCCATTCGGGTGGGATCGGGAGAGCGCCGTCGGGGACGACGGTGAGCGTCCGGCCCTCGGAGCGGCCGGTGAGCCAGGCGGCCAGCTCGGGAGCGGTGCCGGTGATCGTCGGGGCGTGCTCGGCGGTGCCGACGACGAGCTCATGCCGGGCGCCGTCGAAGCGCAGCACCATGGCGGGGGTGTCGGCCCGGTCGGCCAGCCCGGCGGTCACCTCGTGCAGCAGCCGGTGGGCGAAGGGCTCCGACCAGTCGGCCGGGCGGTAGTCGGCGGCGAGGTCGACGTGGTGCACCTCGATCTCCCGCAACCGACCCCAGACGAGGGTGGCCGCCGGCAACGGGCCGCGTCGCCCCCGTACGGTGGCGGCCCACGCCTCGACCGGCATGGCGGCGACCGCCTCGGCGAACCGGTCGGCGCAGCGGCGCAGGTCGTCCAGGTGGGCCTCGGGCGGTCGGGACGCGCCGGTGGCGATGTCCGTCTCCCGGGCGGTCGCGCTGGCGTACATCGGGACGTGCTCGCCGCTGCGGGCGGCGGTGAGCAGGTTGACCAGCGCGTCGGCGTTACGGGCCAGGTGGGCCAGGACGTGGCCCCGCGTCCAGCCGGGCAGCAGCGACGCGGCGGCGAGTTCGGCGGCGTCGAAGCGCGCGGCGGTGCGGAGCAGGCGGTCCGTGGCGGCGTCCACCTCGCCGGAGAGCAGAAGCGGATCGGTCACCTGGTGACCCTATCCCTCACGGTGGCGGCGTGCCGGCGGAAATCGGTTTCGGCGTGTCGGTGGGCCACCTACCGTCGACGTCGACGTAGGTGACGGCTTCGGGACGGGGGTGTTTCCGCTGGCCGCGTGCCCGTCCACCACTCGTTCGCAACCGATGGGGATGCCATGACGATCGATCTCACCGCCCTCGGCTGGGACACCGCCCGCGCGGCGGCCGTCCGGCGCGGGCAGCGTCCCGGCCGGGTGGCCCGGGTCGACCGGGGGGTCTGCACGGTGCTGTGCGCCGAGGGGCCGGTCCGGGCGAGTCTGGGCGGTGCGGTCCTGGCCGCTGCGGCACGCGACCTGACCAGCCTGCCCTGTGCCGGCGACTGGGTGCTGCTGGGCACCTGGCCGGACGGCCCGGTCACCGTGGAGAGGGTGCTGCCCCGCCGGACGGCGCTCGTCCGGCGTACCGCCGGCCGGGACGCCAGCGGGCAGGTGCTGGCGGCGAACCTGGACGCCGTCGCCGTGGTCGAGCCGGTGCACCCCGCGCCGGACGCCGCCCGGCTGGAGCGGCTGCTCTCGCTGGTGCACGCCTCCGGTGCCCGGCCGCTGGTCGTGCTGAGCAAGGCCGACCTCGCGGCGGACGCGGCGGCGGTGGCCCGCCAGTTGGCCCGGGTCGCCCCGGACGTGCCGGTGCTGCCGGTCAGCGCGGAGGGCGGGGTGGGGCTGGACCCGCTGCGCGCCGAGGTCGCCCCGGGCCGGACGCTCGGACTGCTCGGAATCTCCGGAGCGGGCAAGTCGAGCCTGGTCAACGCGCTGGCCGGGGCGGTGGTGATGCCGACCCAGGCGATTCGGCGGGTCGACGGCAAGGGGCGGCACACCACCACCTGGCGGGCGTTGGTGCCGATTCCCGGTGGCGGTGCGGTCCTGGACACCCCGGGCGTGCGGGCGGTCGGGTTGTTGGACGGCGCCGACGGTCTGGACCGGGCGTTCGCCGACGTCACGGCACTGGCCTCGACGTGCCGGTTCGCCGACTGCGGGCACGCGGTCGAGCCGGGGTGCGCGGTCCGGGCGGCGCTGGAGAGCGGCGAGCTGACCGCGCGGCGCTGGGAGAGCTGGCGCAAGCTCCAACGGGAGTTGACCGTCGAGAGCCGGCGGCGGGAGGTCCGGCTGGCCGCCGAGCGGCGGGGCGGGTGGCGGCGCGGCCGGCGGCACAGCGCCCGGCCCTGAGCTGGGGGAATGCGTCGGCGCGGGAAAGTGTCGTACCCCGGGGCTAGAGTTGCCGGGGCGCCTTTCCTGCGTCGTAACGACCGCTCGGTTCACCATCAGAGCGGGACAGATCGCATCATCTTCCTCAAATCCTGGAGTACTCGGACAGTGGCCGACCGCCTGATAATCCGTGGCGCGCGCGAGCACAACCTGCGTGACGTCAGTCTCGACCTGCCCCGGGACGCGCTGATCGTCTTCACCGGACTCTCCGGTTCGGGCAAGTCGAGCCTGGCCTTCGACACGATCTTCGCCGAGGGGCAGCGGCGCTACGTCGAGTCGCTGTCCTCGTACGCCCGGCAGTTCCTCGGCCAGATGGACAAGCCCGACGTCGACTTCATCGAGGGGCTCAGCCCGGCCGTCTCGATCGACCAGAAGTCGACCTCGCGCAACCCGCGCTCCACCGTCGGCACCATCACCGAGGTCTACGACTACCTTCGGCTGCTCTTCGCCCGCGTCGGTGAACCGCACTGCCCGGTCTGCGGTGAGCGGATCTCCAAGCAGAGCCCGCAGCAGATCGTCGACCGGGTCCTCGCCATGACCGAGGGCACCCGGTTCATGGTGCTCGCGCCGGTGGTGCGCGGACGCAAGGGCGAGTACGTCGACCTCTTCGCCGAACTCCAGGCCAAGGGCTACGCCCGGGCCCGGGTCGACGGCGTGGTGCACCCGCTGACCGAGCCGCCGAAGCTGAAGAAGCAGGAGAAGCACACCATCGAGGTGGTGATCGACCGGCTCACCGTCAAGCCCAGCGCCAAGCAGCGGCTGACCGACTCGGTCGAGGCCGCGCTCGGGCTCTCCGGCGGGCTGGTCCTGCTCGACTTCGTCGACCTGGCCGAGGACGACCCGGAGCGGGAACGCCGCTACTCCGAGCACCTGGCCTGCCCGAACGACCACCCGCTCGCCATCGAGGACCTGGAACCCCGGGTGTTCTCCTTCAACGCCCCGTACGGCGCCTGCCCCGAGTGCACCGGTCTGGGCACCAAGAAGGAGGTCGACCCGGAGCTGATCATCCCCGACCCGGAGCGCACCCTGCGCGAGGGCGCGATCCAGCCCTGGGGCACCGGGCACAACCTGGAGTACTTCCTCCGCCTGCTGGAGGCGCTCGGCGAGAGCGAGCACTTCGACCTGGACACCCCGTGGCGGGCGCTGCCCGGGCGGGCGCAGAAGACCATCCTGCACGGCTCCGGCGACCAGGTGCACGTGCGGTACCGCAACAAGTACGGCCGCGAGCGTTCCTACTACACCGGCTTCGAGGGCGTGGTGCAGTGGATCGAGCGCCGGCACACCGACACCGAGTCGGAGTGGTCGCGGGAGAAGTACGAGGGCTACATGCGGGACGTGCCCTGTGCGGCCTGCGGCGGCGCCCGGCTCAAGCCCGAGGTGCTCGCGGTCACCCTGGCCGGCAAGAGCATCGCCGAGGTGTGCAACCTGTCGGTGGGGGAGTGCGCCGAGCTGCTCGCCGGCATCGAGCTGACCGACCGGC
Source organism: Micromonospora sp. NPDC050187 (assembly GCF_044459745.1). Classification (NCBI taxonomy): domain Bacteria; kingdom Bacillati; phylum Actinomycetota; class Actinomycetes; order Micromonosporales; family Micromonosporaceae; genus Micromonospora; species Micromonospora sp. NPDC050187. The sequence goes on along the minus strand of NZ_JBITJH010000009.1, from coordinate 79,701 downwards.
AGAAGATGATCGCCGAGCGGGTGCTCAAGGAGATCAACGCCCGGCTGCGGTTCCTGCTCGACGTCGGCCTGGACTACCTCTCCCTCGACCGCCCGGCGGGCACCCTCTCCGGCGGCGAGGCGCAGCGGATCCGGCTCGCCACCCAGATCGGGTCCGGCCTGGTCGGCGTGCTCTACGTGCTCGACGAGCCGTCGATCGGCCTGCACCAGCGGGACAACCACCGCCTGATCGAGACCCTGCTGCGGCTGCGCGGCCTGGGCAACACGCTGATCGTGGTCGAGCACGACGAGGACACCATCCGGGTCGCCGACTGGATCGTCGACATCGGGCCGGGCGCGGGCGAGCACGGCGGCCGGATCGTGCACTCCGGCTCGGTGCCCGCCCTGCTGGAGAACACCGAGTCGGTCACCGGGGCGTACCTCTCCGGGCGGAAGTCGATCCCGACGCCGCCCCAGCGCCGCCCGCAGACCCCGGACCGGGAGCTGGTCGTGCACGGCGCGCGGGAGCACAACCTGCGCAACCTGACCGTGGCGTTCCCGCTCGGGCAGCTCATCGCGGTCACCGGGGTCAGCGGCTCGGGCAAGTCGACCCTGGTCAACGACATCCTCTACGCGGTGCTGGCCAACCAGATCAACGGGGCCCGGCTGGTGCCCGGCCGGCACACCCGGATCACCGGCCTGGAGCACGTCGACAAGGTCGTCGGCGTCGACCAGTCACCGATCGGCCGGACCCCCCGGTCGAACCCGGCCACCTACACCGGGGTCTGGGACCACGTCCGCAAGCTCTTCGCCGAGACCACCGAGGCGAAGGTCCGGGGGTACGGGCCGGGCCGGTTCTCGTTCAACGTCAAGGGCGGCCGGTGCGAGGCCTGCTCCGGTGACGGCACTCTCAAGATCGAGATGAACTTCCTGCCCGACGTGTACGTCCCCTGCGAGGTCTGCAAGGGCGCCCGGTACAACCGGGAGACCCTGGAGGTGCACTACAAGGGCCGGACCGTCGCCGACGTGCTGGACATGCCGATCGAGGAGGCGGCCGAGTTCTTCTCCGCGATCCCGGCGATCCACCGCCACCTGAAGACCCTGGTCGACGTCGGTCTCGGCTACGTCCGGCTCGGCCAGCCCGCCCCGACCCTCTCCGGCGGCGAGGCGCAGCGGGTCAAGCTCGCCTCCGAGTTGCAGAAGCGCTCCACCGGCCGGACGGTCTACGTGCTCGACGAGCCCACCACCGGCCTGCACTTCGAGGACATCCGCAAGCTGCTGATGGTCCTGGAGGGGCTGGTCGACAAGGGCAACACGGTGATCACGATCGAGCACAACCTCGACGTGATCAAGAGCGCCGACTGGCTGATCGACATGGGCCCGGAGGGTGGCCACCGGGGCGGCACCGTGCTCGCCACCGGCACCCCGGAGGAGGTCGCCGAGGTCGCCGAGAGCCACACCGGCCAGTTCCTGCGACCGGTGCTCGGCCTCGACGGCGAGGCCCGGGGCGCGACGGCGGCCACCGGCCGGGCGGCGAAGGCCAACGCCGGCCGTCGTACCACCCGGCGGGCGCCGGCCCGGTCCCGCTGACGTGAGCGGGGTGTCGCCCCGGGTGGTGGTTGAACCGTCCAGCACAGTGGTTCGTGTCTCCCTGGTGTGACCGCGGATCATGGGATGCGGCACGGAGCCGATAGAGAGGTTGGGCATGAGTGACGACAACGGGCTGACCGGGCCGGCCACCCGCCGCACCCTGCTCGCCGGGGCCGGTGCGCTCGGCGCGGCGGTCGTCCTGACCGCCTGCGGCGGGGACGACGAGCCGACGGGTTCCGGCTCGGCCGCCCCGACCAGCGGCGGTCCGGGAGTGTCGCCCAGCGCCGACGCGGGCGGCGACCGGGGTGCGGCCGACGCCATCGTCGGCACCGCCGACGTCCCGGTGGGCGGCGGGGTCATCTTCGCCAGCAAGGGCGTGGTGGTCACCCAGCCCAGCGCCGGGGTGTTCAAGGGGTTCAGCCCGATCTGCACCCACCAGAAGTGCCCGGTGTCGAAGATCGACGGCGGAAACATCATCTGCACCTGCCACAACAGCAGGTTCTCGATCGAGGACGGCTCGGTGCAGGGCGGCCCGGCCAAGCAGCCGCTGCCGGCGAAGGAGATCGTCGTCGACGGCGACCAGATCCGCCTGGCCTGACGCGGCCCCGGGGGGGGGGGGGGGGGGGGGGGGGGGGGCGGGGGGCGCGGGGGGGGGGGGCGGGGGGGGGGCGGGGGGGGCGGGGGGGGGGGGGGGGGGGGCCCCCCCCGCCCCGCCGGGGGGGGGGGGGGGGGGGCGCCCGCACCGCCCGCGGGGGGTGGTTCTCGTGGGGGGGGGGGGGGGGCCGGGCGGGGGGGGGGGGGGCGGCCCCGGGGGGGGGGGGGCCGGGGCCCCGGGGCCCCCCCCCGCCGGATCTGTCGCTCGTCCCAGTCACGGCGGGGTCAGTGGGCGTACACCGCCATCTCCCAGAGGGAGAAGCCGTAGGTGGTGGCCCGGGTCAGGCCGCGCATGCGGACGTACCGGGCGTTCTCGGTGGGAAAGGTGAGTGCGTCGGTGCCGCCGTCGCTGGCCGTGGTCGACCAGACGGTGCGCCAGGTGCTCCCGTCGGAAGAGACCTCGATCCGGTACGACCGCGCGTACGCCTCCTCCCAGGCCAGCACCACCCGGCCGACCGGTCGGGCCGAGCCCAGGTCGACGGTGAGCCACTGGTCGTCGGCCCGGGAACTGGCCCACCGGGTGCCCGGATCCCCGTCCACCGCCCGCCCGGCGGGGTAGCCGAGCTGGCTGCTCGACGCGGTCACCGACCGCTGGGCGGCCAGGTTGGTCAGGTCGTCGCCACGCTTCGCCGGGAAGGAGACGACCTGCTGGTAGGTGGGTCGGTTCTGCCAGGCGATCGGGGCGTGGGTGATCCCACCCAGCGGTGACTGGACGATCGCGTCGGCGCACCACTGGTCGCCGGCCGCGCAGGTGCTGTCCCCCGGGTAGGTCTGGGTGGCCGGGGTCGCCGCCGCCGTGCCGAGCGTGTCGAGCAGGATCTGCCGACATCCGGCGAGGCTGCCGTTCCCGCAGTGGGTGCGGCCGAGGCCACCGGAGACCGGGGCGCCGAGCACCGCGCGCAGGTCCTTGTCGACCCAGCCCCACCAGCCGTACTGGAACGCCGAACCCTTGTGCAGCTGGGTGGTGCTCGCCGAGCCGGGCAGGGTCGACTTGTCGCCGGACTGGTGGCCGGAGGGGGACTCGTTGATCGCCAGGGTGTTCACCAGTGCCTGGTAGAGGTCGTCGCCGAGCGGGGCCTTGAACATCCCCCGGACCAGCAGCGGCCACCAGGCGTCGAAGGTGCGGATCGCCTCGGCGTGCCGGTAGACCTTCGAGCCCTTCGTGGTCTCCACCCGCAGTGCGCCGTCCTGCCGCCACGCCTTGAGCCGGCTGATCTCGGCGGCCAGGGTGGCGTCGGTGACCGGCTGGCTCTCCAGCACCCGGATCAGCTCGTCGAGCACCTCGACGCCCCGCAGGTCGGTCAGGCCGGCCTGTTCCACCAGCGAGGTGAGCGAGGCCCGGTCGAACTTCTGACCGGCTGCGAGGGCCGCCTTGATCGGCTTGTCGAGCAGGTCGCCCCGGTGCACCGCGCCGAAGCTGAAGTTGCCGTCGGCCGCGCCGAAGTCCTTGGCCTGCTTGTTGTTCCAGCTGATGTAGTAGTCCTGGTTCTTCGACTGCGGGTGGGTGGCGAGCGGCGCGTACCGGGCGGTGTTGGTGGCCGGGTCGTAGCCCTGCCACTCGTACGCCGGCTCGGCCCGCATCGGCAGGTTCGGGTTGGCCCCGGCGGCGCGCAACGGGTGCAGGCCGGAGGTCAGGTACGCCGACTCGGTGGAGTTGACGTAGAACCAGTTGAAGGCGTACTCGACGTTGTTCGCCGAGGCGATGAAGGCGTCGGCGGAGCCCATCAGGGCCGGGTCGTTGAACATCTGGAAGCCGATCGCCGAGACGGCCTCGTGCCGGTAGGTGGAGCGTAGCTGGGTGAAGGCGTGCGGCCGGCCGCCCACCGTGCCGCGCCAGGCCACCAGGCCCAGCTTCGTCCGCCAGGCGACCAGCCGGTACGACCCGGCAGGCGTGCCGTCGGCCAGGGTGGGCTTCCACGCGTTGACGTGGGACAGCTTCTCCATCGGCAGGCACTGGCCGCGGAACAGGTAGTGGTCGCTGGTCGGCGTCGGCGCGCTGCCGTCGGGAGTGCAGAGCGGCACCGCGTACGTGTCGGTGATGTCCTGGTTGGCGGAGGTCGCGCTCCACGCGTAGTCCTGACCCCGGCCGAGCAGCACGTAGAGGTTCAGGCCGGCGAAGGCGGCGCCCCGGGCGCTGATCCCCGGCCCCTGCAACTCCTGGACCATCAGCAGCTGCGGCGCGAAGTAGCCGGTCTGCGGGCCGAAGACGGCGATCGGGTGGCCGGTCTTGGAGTGCGCGGCGGAGATCACGGCGGCGTTGGACATGCCCCGGTTGGCCGGGCTGATGGTCAGCCCGGAGAGCGCGGCGGCCAGGTCCGCGCCCCGGGTGGGGGCGTTGCTGCCGGCGGAGCCGGTGGGGTCGGTGAAGACCGGCTCGGGGCGGGCCGAGCCGGCGTCGGGCAGCGCCACACTCGGGGCGTTCGGGTCGGCGGCACCGTACGGGAAGCTCTGCCCGTCGTGCAGGGTCAGGACGGCCTCCGGGTCGTTCTGCCCCCGGAAGGCGTTCCACACCCGGTCGCCCTCGGTCGGGCCGTACTTGGCCCGGGCGGCGATGCGGACCAGCGCGGACTGCATCTCGGTGCCGCCCCCGCCGCCGAACAGGCCGCCGACCACCCCGGCGATGGCGATCAGGTCGGTCATGGTGAACGGCTCCGGGCCGCCCTCGTTGGTGATCGCGTCGAGGTGTCCGGTCAGCACGTACTCGCCGGGGCAGTTGCGGTCGTCCATGCAGTCCTGGACGTAGGCGTTGATGCCGGCGATGTACTCCTGCACGTCGGCGTAGAGCTGCGCGCCGCGCGGACCCCTGGTGCGCAGCGCGTCGACCTGGGCCTGGAGGTCGGCCTCGGTGTACGGCGAGTTGCGCCAGACGCTCTGCTCCAGGGCCCGGTTGCCGGGCGCGCCTCCGGCGAACGGGGTGAGGGTGCCCCGCCCGACGTGCCGCAGCAGGTCGATGGTGAAGAGCCGGTCCTCGGCCCCGGCGTACCCGGCGCCGTACATGGTGCCGGCCCGGGTGGTGCCGGTGATGTGCGGGACACCGGTGGCCCGGTCCCGCACGATCCGCACGTCGGCGCGCGGCGAGTAGTTCCGTTCGACCTGGTTGGGCGGCACGCCGAAGGACGCGTCGTTGAAGAACGACCCGATCTGGTCCTCGCGCAGCCCGGCGTAGCCGTAGACCAGGTCGGCGTACCGGCCGAGCTGGTCGCCGGAGTGCCGGGGCAGGGTGCCGAGGGTCTGGTGGGCGAGGATCTCGACCAGGGTGGCGTTGCCGTTCTGGCCGGGCGGCACGATGTCGCCGCACTCGCCCAGGCAGTAGTCGTTGGCGGCGAACGTGGTGGTGCCGGTGGCCTTTCCGACGACGGCGGGTGCGGCGTCCGCCGGGGGAGGGGTGGGGGAGACGAGCAGGGCGGCGAGGCCGACGACGGCGGTCGCGCCGGCCAGCAGGCGACGGGTGGTGGCGGGACGGGACATGTGATCCTCCGCTAGCTGGGGATCATGACGCGGGACGGGAGTGCCGGGTGTTACGTGAAGAACATTCGGTTACCGGATGGTAGGCCGGACCGGCCGGCATGGGAAGACATCAATCGAGGTCCCTGTCCGAGGTGTTGAGTGTGCCGCAGTTGCTCGATAGCCTTCGATCCCTGTGCCGTGGCCGGGTCGGGCGCGGCCCACCGTCGAGAAAGGACACCGGATGATCGCCGTACGCCTGCTCGCGTCGGCGGCGCTGCTCGCCGCCCTGGTCTCCGCGCCGACATCCGCTGCGACGGCGTCCGAGCCGGCCGCCGCCACGGGCGCCTTCTCGGTGCTCACCTACAACGTCGCCGGCCTGCCCGAGCCGCTCTCCGGCAGCAACCCGGACGTCAACACCCGGCCGATCGGGGAACGCGTCAACGCGTACGACATCGTGCACGTCCAGGAGGACTTCAACTACCACTCCGACCTGTACGCCACCGACCGGCACCCGTACCGGACGCGGACCAGCGGCCCGGTGCCCTTCGGCAGCGGCCTGAACACCATGTCGAACCTGCCGTACGCGAACTTCCAGCGGGTGACCTGGAACCGGTGCGCCGGCACCGACTGTCTCACCCCGAAGGGCTTCACCGCCTCCCGGATCCAGCTGGCCGAGGGGGTGTACGTCGACTTCTACAACGTGCACGCCAACGCCGGCAGCGACGAGCGGGACCTCGCCGCCCGGCGGGACAACCTCGCCCAGCTCTCCGCGTACATCACGGCCAACTCCGCCGGCAACGCGGTGGTCGTGATGGGCGACCTGAACGTCCGCTACACCCGCACCGGCGACACCATCCGGGAACTGGTCGCCGCCAACGGCCTCACCGACGCGTGGGTGCAGCAGGAACGCGGCGGCGTGCCCCCGGCGCTCGGCAGCCCGGCGCTGACCTGCGACCCGGCCAACGTCACCAACGCCTGCGAGGTGGTCGACAAGATCCTCTACCGGAGCAACCAGACGGTCCGACTCCAGCTGAGCCGCTACCACAACGAGCACCAGCGGTTCCTGGACCCGGCCGGCGAACCGCTCTCCGACCACTACCCGCACGCCGCCTGGTTCTCCTGGAGCCTCTCCGCCTGACCGTCAGGGGGTGCCGGCGGGCGGCGCGGACGGCACCGGCCGGGGCGGCCCGCCGGACACCGGGAGTGTCGGCCCCAGCGACTACGCTCGAAGGCGTGGCCGACCCGTCGACGTACCGCCCCGCCCCCGGCACCATCCCCGAGTCCCCCGGGGTCTACCGGTTCCGGGACGGCACCGGTCGGGTCATCTACGTCGGCAAGGCCAAGAACCTGCGCAGCCGCCTCAACTCCTACTTCGCCGACCCGGTCGGGCTGCACCAGCGCACCCGGCAGATGGTCTTCACCGCCGAGTCGGTGGAGTGGACCTCGGTGGCCACCGAGGTCGAGGCGCTCCAGCTCGAATTCCTCTACATCAAGCAGTACGACCCGCGCTTCAACGTCCGCTACCGGGACGACAAGTCGTACCCGTACCTCGCCGTCACGCTCGACGAGGAGTACCCCCGACTCCAGGTGATGCGCGGCGCGAAGCGCAAGGGGGTGCGCTACTTCGGGCCGTACTCGCACGCCTGGGCGATCCGCGAGACGCTCGACCTGCTGCTGCGGGTCTTCCCCGCGCGGACCTGCTCCGCCGGGGTGTTCAAGCGGGCCGGCCAGGTCGGCCGGCCCTGCCTCCTGGGGTACATCGGCAAGTGCTCCGCGCCCTGCGTGGGCAGCGTCACCGCCGAGCAGCACCGGGACATCGTCGACGGCTTCTGTGACTTCATGGCCGGTCGCACCGACACCATGGTCCGCCGGCTCGAACGCGAGATGACCGAGGCGAGCGAGCAACTGGAGTTCGAGCGCGCCGCCCGGCTCCGCGACGACGTCGCCGCCCTGCGCCGGGCGATGGAGAAGCAGACCGTCGTGCTCGGCGACGGCACCGACGCCGACGTGGTCGCCTTCGCCGACGACCCCCTGGAGGCCGCCGTCCAGGTCTTCCACGTCCGCGACGGGCGGGTCCGGGGCCAGCGCGGCTGGGTGGTGGAGAAGACCGAGGAGCTCACCACCGGCGACCTCGTCCACCACTTCTGCACCCAGGTGTACGGCGGGGAGCAGGGCGAGACCGACGTGCCCCGCGAGCTGCTCGTCCCCGAACTGCCCGGCGACGCCGACGCGCTCGCCGACTGGCTCTCCACCCGGCGGGGCAGCCGGGTCACGCTGCGGGTGCCGCAGCGCGGCGACAAGCGGGCCCTGCTGGAGACGGTCGGTCGCAACGCCAAGGACGTCCTCGCCCGGCACAAGCTGCGCCGCGCCGGTGACCTGACCACCCGCAGCCAGGCTCTCGACGAGATCGCCGAGGCGCTGGGGATGGACACCTCCCCGCTGCGCATCGAGTGTTACGACGTCTCCCAGATGCAGGGCACCGACGTGGTGGCCAGCATGGTGGTCTTCGAGGACGGCCTGCCACGCAAGAGCGAGTACCGCCGGTTCATCGTGCGGGGCGCGACCGACGACCTGTCGGCCATGTCCGAGGTGCTGCGCCGCCGGTTCGCCCGCTACCTGGACACGCGCGCCGAGACCGGCGAGATCGGCGACGAGACGGCCACCGACCCCGACCGTCCGGGGATCGACCCCACCACCGGCCGGCCCCGGAAGTTCGCGTACCCGCCGCAGCTGGTGGTGGTCGACGGTGGCCCGCCGCAGGTGGCCGCCGCCGCGACGGCCCTGGCCGGCCTCGGCGTCGACGACGTGGCGCTCTGCGGGTTGGCCAAGCGGCTGGAGGAGGTCTGGCTCCCCGACGACGAGTTCCCGGTCATCCTGCCGCGCACCTCCGAGGCGCTCTACCTGCTGCAACGGGTTCGCGACGAGGCGCACCGGTTCGCCATCACCTTCCACCGGCAGCGCCGATCCAAGCGGATGACCGAGTCCGCGCTGGACACCGTGCCCGGTCTCGGTGAGGTCCGCCGCAAGGCGCTGCTGCGGCACTTCGGCTCGCTGAAGCGGGTCTCGGCGGCCACCGTCGACGAGATCACCGAGGTCCCCGGCATCGGCCCGCGCACCGCCGAGGCGATCCTGGCGGCGCTCGGCGCGGGCGAGCAAACGGCCCGCTCCTGACCCACACATGCGGAGCTGTCCCGGCCGGCGGGCACTACAACTAGGTTGCGGCTATTGGGTCAAGTGAGTAATCACACACTTCGATACAAGGGATCGACCTCTGCTGAGATAACTGAGAGTGTCGGGGAGCTAACTCATGACTACGGGGGCCATGGGTGTAGTGAGGATTCTGCCTGCCCCCGAACAGGAGGCGGCATGAAACGCACCTTCCTCTCGCCCGGCCGAATGCTGATGGCAGCCTTGGCGGCGTTCGCTCTTGTCCTCATGGGCCAGACCCAGGCTCAGGCTGACACGGGTTCCCGTGACCGGGGCGGGGTCCAGACGCGGGGAGACGTCAGCGTCCTGGGCGCCGATGACCTCTTCCTGGAGTACTACGAAGGAGGTTGGATCCTCGGAACGGGAGAGTTCAACGCCGATCCGGAAAACGGTGTCCCGGGCGACGCGATCAGGGCCTGCGACACGCACGCCGATGGTGCGGGCATCGATGTACAGATGGACATCAACCCCGGCAGCATCTGGATCACCGATCGGCTCGCCACGACCCGTGGCCACAACTCCCCGTACTGCAGCCCGTGGATGTCTGGAGACATCCCGGAAGGAACCGTGGTCGCGGTGAGGATCTGCAAGGCCAGCGTCGCCTGTAACGCTCCGCAGTACAGCTTCGCGTAAAGACCGCAGCCCAACGGGCGATGCGTGGGACGGGCGGTGACGGCTCGGGGGACTGGCTCCCGGGCCGTCATCGTGCTCGGGTCAGCCGGCAGGTTCGTCGTGGTGGAGGGTGGCCGGCAGTTCGCGGCGCAACTGCTGACGCACGTGCGGCACGCCCGCGACGGCGGCGGCAAAGAGTTCTCCAGCGAGCCGTACGACTTCGACAGGCCGGTGGCGGTCAGCCGGACAGGATCCGGTGGTGGGGCAGGTTGCCGGCCCGACGAGCTGCGTGTCAACTGATCGGGGTCTGGGCGACTACTCCCTGAGGACGGCGAGGATCTGCTCGCCGTACTTCGCGAGCTTGTTCTCGCCCACCCCGCTGATCCCGGACAGCTCGGTCAGCGAGGACGGCGAATCGCTGGCGATCTGCCGCAGCGTGGCGTCGTGGAAGATCACGTACGCGGGCACGCCCTGCTCCTTGGCGGTCGCCCCCCGCCAGGCCCGGAGCCGCTCGAAGACCGGCGCGGCCTCCGGCGACAGCTCGACCACGGTGGCTGCCCCGCCACGCCCTGCCTTCGCCACCCGTTCGGCCTTCGCCGGCCGTTCCGGCTCGCGGCGCATCATCACCGTGCGCCGCCGGCCGAGCACCTCGGCGCTCGCCTCGGTCAGCGCGAGGGTGCCGTAGTCGCCCTCCACCGCGAGCAGCCCCTCGGCGAGGAGTTGGCGCACCACGCCCCGCCACTCGGCCTCGCGCAGGTCGGTGCCGATGCCGAAGGTGGACAGGGCGTCGTGGCGGTACTGGGTGATCTTGTCGTTGCCGCGGCCGAGCAGGATGTCGATGCAGTGCCCCGCGCCGAAGCGCTGGTTGCGTTCCCGGTCCAGCCGGTAAACCGTGGAGAGCAGCTTCTGCGCGGCGACCGTGCCGTCCCAGGACTCCGGCGGGTGCAGGCAGGTGTCGCAGTTGCCGCAGGCCGCCGTGGCCGGCTGGCCGAAGTACTCCAGCAGTTGCCCGCGCCGGCAGCGGACCGTCTCGCAGAGGGCGAGCATCGCGTCCAGGTGGGCGGCGAGGTTACGCCGATGCGCGACGTCCCCCTCCGAGGTGTCGATCATCTTGCGCTGCTGGACCACGTCCTGGAGTCCGTACGCGAGCCAGGCGGTGGACGGCAGACCGTCCCGCCCGGCGCGGCCGGTCTCCTGGTAGTAGCCCTCCACCGACTTCGGCAGGTCCAGGTGGGCGACGAAGCGGACGTCCGGCTTGTCGATGCCCATGCCGAAGGCGATGGTCGCCACCATCACCAGGCCGTCCTCGCGCAGGAACCGCCGCTGGTGGGTGGCGCGGGTCGCCGCGTCCAGACCCGCGTGGTACGGCAGCGCGGCGATGCCGTTGGCCACCAGGAACTCGGCGGTCTTGTCGACCGAGGCCCGGGAGAGGCAGTAGACGATGCCGGCGTCGCCGGGGTGCTCGTCGCGGAGCAGGGCGAGCAGTTGCTTGCGGGGCTCCCGCTTCGGCACGATCCGGTACTGGATGTTCGGCCGGTCGAAGCTGGCGACGAAGTGCCGGGCGTCGGTCAGGTCGAGCCGGGTGGCGATCTCGGTCCGGGTCGCGGAGGTCGCGGTGGCGGTCAGCGCGATGCGCGGCACCCCCGGCCAGCGTTCGTGCAGCATCGACAGGGCCAGGTAGTCGGGGCGGAAGTCGTGGCCCCACTGCGCCACGCAGTGCGCCTCGTCGATGGCGAACAGGGCGATCCGGCCCCGGTCGAGCAGGTTCAGCGTGGCCCGGCTGCCCAACGCCTCCGGCGCCAGGTAGAGCAGGTCGATCTCGCCGGCCACGAACTCCGCCTCGACCAGCCGGCGGGTGTCCGGGTCGAGCGTGGAGTTGAGGAAGCCGGCCCGGACGCCGACCGCGCGCAGCGCGTCGACCTGGTCCTGCATCAGCGCGATCAGCGGCGAGACGACCACCGCCACCCCATCGCGCAGCAGTGCCGGGATCTGGTAGCAGAGCGACTTGCCGCCACCGGTGGGCATCAGCACCAGGGCGTCGCCGCCGCCGGTGACGTGCTCGACGACCTCCTGCTGGAAGCCCCGGAAGGAGTCGTAGCCGAAGACCCTCCGCAACACGTCCAACGGGGTTTCGGTACGCAGCGCGCCGGGGGAGTCCATCGGGGGATTGTACGAGCGCCGGGTGACGCCGGGCGTTCGCGCGTGGCGGCGTGTGTCGTACGCCCGGAGGCAGGCACGGGTCCGACCGGAGGGGGCGACGGCCGCCAGCTCAGCGGACCGTGATGTCGACGGTGTGGCGGGCGCTGGCGCGCACCTCGACGGCGGGGGCGGCGACCGGGGACGTGCCGTTGGCCGGCACGACGCTGACCTCGTACCGCCCCGGGGCGAGTTGCCACCGGAAGTAGCCGTCGTCGTCGCTGGTCACCACCAGTTCCGGCACCGGCACCGGGGGAGTGTCGAGCGAGCGTACCCGGACCGTCGCGTCGACGACCGGCGCGCCGGACGGGGTGCGGACACGCCCGGTGACCACTCCCCGGTTCCCTGGCGGAAGGTCGTCGTCCGCGTCGGAATCCGTGTCGTCGTCCGGCTTGTCCGGCCGGTCGCTCACCGGACGGTCCGGAGTGCCGGTGGCCGGGGGCGGGGCGTCCGCGGAATCGGTTCGTCCCTGGCATCCGGTGAGGAGCGCGCCGAGGACGACCACCGCCAGGCCGAGCGTGCCGAGACGTGTTCGCATGTTGACGACCGACCCCTTTCCGCGTTGTTTCCGACAGTCGGGCTTCCGTCCGTCGAATTGTTCCGGAAACCGAAGGGGGTGGATCCCGTAACTGCTGCCGCCCCGTCGGTCAACTTCTATCACGAATTCCGGGCGGGGATGGCCGGAACGCGGATCGAATGAGGCCTGACGCGACATGCGCCGAGCGGGCGGCACCCGTTCGGGTGCCGCCCGGGAACGGTGGATCAGGGCAGGGACGTCCAGTACTGCATGTTGGCGAAGGTCGACTCGGTGATGCGCTTGCCCGAGTTGGGGTTGCCGCCGTAGCCGTGGTACGCCATGACGCACTCGCCGCAGTCGGCGCGGTTGTAGTGGACCGGGCCGCCGCTGTTGCCGCCGACGGTGTCGTTGCGGTAGTAGACCTTCTCGGTGGTGGAGTTGACCACGGTGGCCTGGACGCCCTCGTCCAGGTCACCGCACCACTGCTCGAGCGGCTTGTCACCGGGGTAGCCGCAGGCCCGGGTGGGCAGGCCGTTCAGGCTGGCCGACTGCCAGAAGTACCCGAACCAGCCGACGGTGTCACCGAGCCGGCAGTTGAGCTTGACGGTGCCGTAGTCGAACTCGTGGTTGGCGTTGGTGGTCCAGCCGACGACCGAGTGCAGGCTCTTGGCGGTGCAGGAGCCGTACGGTGCGCCACCGGAGCCGTTGTAACCGGGGTAGACGACCACGTTGGTCGACCATGAACCGCCGGAGCCGCCGCTGTGCAGGCAGTGCCCGGCCGTGCCGACCACGTCCGGGCCGTAGAACCAGCCGGTGCAGCGACCACCCGAGAAGGTGATCAGCGCGACCGCCCGGTAGGGGAAGCCGGTGGTGGGGTTGACGCGGTACCGCTGGTCGGCACCGATGATCGAGTTGGTGCCGGGTGCGCCCTCGTCGATCGCGCGGTCGCGGGAGCGGGTCGGGGTGCCGGTGCCGGCGAAGCTCGGTGAACTGGTGGACGTGGCCGCGACGCCGGGGCCGGGAGCGGGGACGTTGACGCTGGCGGTGGGGCTGTCCGGGCTGACCCGGCTGGTGGCGGGCTCGGCCGAGGCCGGGACGCCTCCGGCGGCGAGCAGGGCTGCTGCCGTGGCGGTCGCCACGGCCAGCAGGCGGACCCGACGACGGACTGACAATCGCGTCATGGCTCTCCCTCACAGGGCGGGGATACGGGCAGGCATCACCCTAGCCAGGCAAATTGCCAATGCGCATGCCTCGATTTATTTATTTCGGTTATCCGTACATGGCTGGTTCCGGTCGCGGTGTCGTGGTATCGCTCGCGCACAGATTCGCGGAAATGGAGATGAGGTGACATGAGGGGGTTGCCCGAGTGAGTTCTTGGTCGGGAGGCAAGTCCGGAAAAGGGGGCTGGCGGGGTATAGGGGCGATTGTCATCCGCGCCATTCCCACGAATGGGGTCCCGAAATGGGCTCGGTCGGTTTCCATAAATGTTACATGGGGTTCACGGCGGGTGCCCGGTCCGTCATGGCAGAACCACCCGTACGTGCTGGCAGGGGTCGTCGGACCGGCCGGCCACCCGGTCGGCCGACCCGGCACGGCGACCGTGGCGCGCCGGACGGGCCGGTGAACGGGGTCGGGGGGCGACAGACCGGACGCGGGATAGAGTCGCTCCCTGACGTCGCGGTCGGTGGTGGCCGCAGGGCCACCGCCGGGGGGTAGCAGGTGAACGAGGCGCTGACGGGCCAGGCTCCGGTGGCGGAGGGTTCCACACCGGTGGAGCCGTACGCCGGGACACCGGGAGAGCCGTACACCGAGGGGGAGACGAGCCTGGTCGTGGTCACCGGGCTCTCCGGTGGTGGCCGGAGCACGGTGGCCCGGGCCCTGGAGAACGTCGGCTACTACGTGGTCGACAACCTGCCGCAGGCGCTCCTGCTCGACATGGCCGAGCTGGCGTCGAAGGCCGGCGGCGCGGCCCGGCGTACCGCGATGGTGTTGGACGTGCGCTCGCGCGCCTTCTCCACCGACCTGGCCGGCGCGATCCGGGAGCTGAAGGACCGGGGCTTCTCCCCGCGGGTGGTCTTCGTCGACGCCGACGACGAGGTGCTCATCCGGCGCTTCGAGAGCGTCCGCCGCTCGCACCCGTTGCAGGGCGACGGCCGGCTGGCCGACGGCATCGCGGTCGAGCGCAGCCTGCTGGAGGAGGCCCGGGACCAGGCCGACGTGATCATCGACACCAGCCACCTCAACGTCAACCAGCTCCGGCGGCGCATCGAGGAGCTCTTCGGCGAGGAGGACGCCCGGCGGCTGCGGGTGACCGTGCTCTCCTTCGGCTTCAAGTACGGCCTCCCGCCGGACGCCGACTTCGTGCTCGACGCCCGGTTCCTGCCGAACCCGTTCTGGGTGCCGGACCTGCGTGAGCAGACCGGCCGGGACGCGCCGGTCAGCGAGTACGTGCTCGGCCAGGAGGGTGCCGAGACGTTCGTGTCGTCCTACGCCGACCTGGTCAACGCCACCACCGCCGGCTTCGAGCGGGAGGGCAAGCGGTACCTGACCGTGGCGGTGGGCTGCACCGGGGGCAAGCACCGCAGCGTGGCGATCACCGAGGAACTGGCGGCGCGGCTGCGCCAGTCCGGTCTCGCCGCCAACGCCCAACACCGGGATCTGGGGCGCGAATGACGGCGACGAAGGTGGTGGCCTTCGGCGGTGGGCACGGCCTCTCCGCGTCGCTGCGCGCGTTGCGCCGGTGCGCTCCCGAACTCGACCTCGACATCACCGCCGTGGTGACCGTGGGTGACGACGGTGGTTCCAGCGGCCGGCTGCGCGCCGCCCGGGGGGGACTGCCTCCCGGCGACCTCCGCCAGGCGCTGGTCGCCCTGGCCGGGGACCATCCGGCCACCCGGCGCAGCGCGCGGCTGTTCCAGCACCGGTTCGCCCGTACCGGCGCCGACGCCGCGACCCCGACCGGCGTCGCGGTCGGTGTCGGCGTCCCCGCGACCGGCGGTACGTCCGCGACCGGCGACCCGGCGGTACGGCCCCCGGCCGGCGGGGCGTCGACCCCGGCCGCCCCGGGGCCCGCGTCGATCGGGAACGGGGACCGGCCCGACGGTGGGTGCGCGGACGGCCTGGACGGGCATGCGGTCGGCAACCTGGTGCTGTTCGGCCTGATGGAACTGCTCGGCGATCCGGTGGTCGCGTTGGAGCACGCCGGCACCATGCTCGGGACGGTCGGCCGGGTGCTGCCGATGTCCTGCGAGCCGGTCGGCATCGAGGCGCAGGTGCGCGGCGCGGACCCGACCCGACCGGACGAGGTCCGCACCGTGCGCGGACAGCACCAGGTGGCGGTCACCACCGGCCGGGTGGAGGCGCTGCGGCTCACCCCGGCCGCGCCGGTCGCCTGTCCGGAGGCGGTGGCGGCGATCGGGGACGCCGACTGGCTGATCTTCGGGCCGGGTAGCTGGTACACCAGCGTCCTGCCGCACCTGCTGGTGCCCGGCCTGGCCGCCGCGGTCGTCGCCAGCCCGGCCCGGCGGCTGGTCACCCTGAACCTCTCCGCCGAGAAGGAGACTCTCGGGCTCTCCGCCGCCGGTCACCTCGCCGCGCTGCGCCGCTACCTTCCGGAACTCACGGCCGACTGCGTGCTCGCCGACGACCGGGTGGTGAAGGATCCGGAGTCGCTGGCCCGTGCGGCAGAATCGCTGGGTGCCCGGCTCGTGCTCGCCCCGGTCGCCGTCGCAGACGGCACTGCCCGGCACGATCCGGCCGCCCTGGGCGCCGCCCTGGTGCCTGTCCTGGGCGCCGCTCGTTAAGCACCTACGTTAATCACCGGTCGTTAAGCACCTACGTAAGCACCGGCGGCACGCCGGAACCGGTCCGTGAGGGGACGCACAATGGCGATGACGGCTGCGGTCAAGGACGAGCTGAGTCGGGTCGACGTGCCCAAGCCCTGCTGCCGACGGGCGGAGATGACCGCCCTGCTGCGGTTCGCCGGTGGGCTGCACATCGTCTCCGGTCGGGTGGTGGTCGAGGCGGAGCTGGACACCGGGGCGGCTGCCCGACGCCTGCGCCGCGAGATCGCCGAGGTCTACGGCTACCCGAGTGAGATCCACGTACTCGCCTCCGGCGGCCTGCGCAAGGGCAGCCACTTCATCGTCCGGGTGGTCAAGGACGGCGAGTCGCTGGCCCGGCAGACCGGGCTGCTGGACGTCCGGGGCCGTCCGGTGCGCGGCCTGCCCCCGCACGTGGTCGCCGCCAACGTCTGCTGCGCCGTGTCGGCCTGGCGGGGCGCGTTCATGGCGCACGGCTCGCTGACCGAGCCGGGCCGGTCCAGCGCCCTGGAGATCACCTGCCCCGGCCCGGAGTCGGCCCTCGCCCTGGTCGGCGCGGCCCGCCGGATCGGGATCACCGCCAAGAACCGCGAGGTGCGCGGCGTGGACCGGGTGGTGGTCAAGGACGGCGACGCGATCGCCGCGCTGCTCACCCGGGTCGGTGCCCACTCCAGCGTGCTCGCGTGGGAGGAGCGCCGGGTGCGGCGCGAGGTCCGGGCCACGGCGAACCGGCTGGCGAACTTCGACGACGCCAACCTGCGCCGCTCGGCGCGGGCGGCGGTCGCCGCCGCCGCCCGGGTGACGCGGGCCCTGGAGATCCTCGCCGACGACGCCCCCGAGCACCTCACCTCCGCCGGCCGGCTGCGCCTGGAGCACCGGCAGGCCTCCCTGGAGGAACTCGGCGCGCTGGCCGACCCGCCGCTGACCAAGGACGCCATCGCCGGCCGGATCCGCCGGCTGCTCGCGCTCGCCGACAAGCGCGCCCGCGACCTCGGCATCCCCGATACCGAAGCGGCAGTCACGCCCGACATGCTCGTGGTCTGATAGGACGGTGGGCCGCTGGCGGCGTCCGGGTTCACGCCCCGGCGCAGCGAGCCGACGTGTGCTCGGATAGGGTCGCAGCGTACGGCAAGGGGGCCGGCAACCGGCTTCCCCAGCCGCACCCACCGCCTCGGCGGTCTGGTCCGTCGGACCGCGGCGGGGTGGCCGAGATGATCTGTCAACGGCCGGCTCCAAACGGCCGGCGCACATCAACTCGCCGGCCGCCTCTGGCGCCGGCGGACCAGAACGCGAGGAGATGGGACCTGTGACCATCCGGGTTGGCATCAACGGCTTCGGCCGCATCGGCCGCAACTTCTTCCGGGCAGTGCTGGCGTCCGGCGCGGACGTCGAGGTCGTCGCCGTGAACGACCTGACCGACAACGCCACGCTCGCCCACCTGCTCAAGTACGACAGCATCCTCGGTCGCCTCCCGCACGAGGTCAAGGCCACCGCCGACGAGATCACCGTCGGTGGCAAGACCATCAAGGCGTACGCCGAGCGCGACCCGGGCAAGCTGCCCTGGGGCGACCTGGGCGTGGACGTGGTCATCGAGTCCACCGGCTTCTTCACCGACGCCACCAAGGCCAAGGCCCACGTCGACGGCGGGGCCAAGAAGGTCATCATCTCCGCCCCGGCGAAGAACGAGGACGTCACCGTCGTGATGGGCGTCAACCAGGGCGACTACGACCCGGCCAAGCACACCATCATCTCGAACGCCTCCTGCACCACCAACTGTCTGGCCCCGATGGCGAAGGTCCTGCACGACACCTTCGGCATCCAGAAGGGCCTGATGACCACGATCCACGCGTACACCCAGGACCAGAACCTCCAGGACGCGCCGCACTCGGACCTGCGCCGGGCCCGCGCCGCCGCGCTGAACATCGTGCCGACCTCCACCGGCGCCGCGAAGGCGATCGGCCTGGTCCTGCCGGAGCTCAAGGGCAAGCTGGACGGCTACGCGCTGCGCGTGCCGATCCCGACCGGCTCCGCCACCGACCTGACCGTCGAGGTCGGCCGGGAGACCACCGTCGACGAGGTCAACGCCGCCATCAAGGCCGCCGCCGAGGGCCCGCTCAAGGGCGTCCTGGTCTACAACGAGGACCCGATCGTGTCGGCCGACATCGTCACCGACCCGGCCTCCTGCATCTTCGACGCGCCGCTGACCAAGGTCATCGGCAACCAGGTCAAGGTCGTCGGCTGGTACGACAACGAGTGGGGCTACTCGAACCGCCTGGTCGACCTGGTCAAGCTGGTGGGTTCGTCGCTGTGACCATCCGTACCCTCGACGACCTGCTCGCCGAGGGGGTCTCAGGTCGGCGCGTGCTGGTGCGCGCCGACCTGAACGTGCCCCTCGACAAGCAGACCGGCCAGATCACTGACGACGGCCGCATCCGCGCGGTGCTGCCGACGCTGGGCGCTCTGGTGCAGGGCGGCGCGAAGGTGGTCGTCTGCTCGCACCTGGGCCGTCCGAAGGGCGCCCCGGACCCGCAGTACAGCCTCCGCCCGGTCGCCGGGCGGCTCGGCGAGCTGCTCGGCGCGCCGGTGCACTTCGCCACCGACACCGTCGGCGACTCGGCCCGCTCCACCGTGGAGGCGCTGGCCGACGGCCAGGTCGCGCTGCTGGAGAACCTCCGTTTCAACAAGGGGGAGACCAGCAAGGACGACGCCGAGCGGGGTGCCTTCGCCGACCAGCTCGCCGGCTTCGGCGAGGCGTACGTGGACGACGCGTTCGGCGCGGTGCACCGTAGGCACGCCAGCGTGTACGACGTCCCGGCCCGGCTGCCGCATGTGGCCGGCCGCCTCGTGCTCCGTGAGGTCGAGGTGCTCGGCCGGCTCACCGGCGAGCCGGAGCGCCCGTACGTGGTGATCCTCGGTGGCTCCAAGGTCTCCGACAAGCTCGCGGTGATCGAGGCGCTGCTGCCGAAGGTCGACCGGCTGCTCATCGGCGGCGGGATGTGCTTCACCTTCCTCAAGGCCCAGGGCCACGAGGTGGGCACCTCGCTGCTGGAGGAGGAGATGGTCGAGACCTGCCGCAACCTGCTGGAGCGGTCCGAGGGCAAGATCATGCTCCCGGTCGACGTGGTGGCGGCGGACGCCTTCGCCCCGGACGCGGCGCACGACACCGTCCGCGCCGACGGCATTCCGAGCCACCGGCTCGGGCTGGACATCGGCCCGGAGACGGTGGCCGGCTTCGCCGCCGCGCTCTCCGGCGCGAAGACGGTCTTCTGGAACGGGCCGATGGGCGTGTTCGAGATGCCGGCGTTCGCGAACGGCACCCGGGGGGTCGCCGAGGCGATCACCAAGACCGACGCGTTCACCGTCGTCGGCGGCGGCGACTCCGCCGCCGCGGTGCGGGCGCTCGGGCTCGACGAGTCCTCGTTCGGGCACATCTCCACCGGCGGG
This sequence comes from Micromonospora sp. NPDC050187, assembly GCF_044459745.1. Taxonomy (NCBI): domain Bacteria; kingdom Bacillati; phylum Actinomycetota; class Actinomycetes; order Micromonosporales; family Micromonosporaceae; genus Micromonospora; species Micromonospora sp. NPDC050187. Next base: position 60,235 of record NZ_JBITJH010000009.1, on the reverse strand, counting down.
GGCGCCTCGCTGGAATACCTCGAGGGCAAGACCCTCCCCGGCATCGCGGCGCTGGAGGACTGATGGCAGCGGTCACCCGCCGGCCCCTGATGGCCGGCAACTGGAAGATGAACCTGAACCACTTCGAGGCCAACCTCCTGCTCCAGAAGCTGGCGGCCAGCCTCACCGAGAAGCAGCTCACCGACGTCGAGTGCGTCGTGCTGCCGCCCTTCACCGACCTGCGGACGGTGCAGACCGCGGTCGACGGCGACAAGCTGCTCATCGGCTACGGCGCCCAGGACCTCTCCGCGCACCAGTCGGGGGCGTACACCGGGGAGATCTCCGGGGCGATGCTGGCGAAGCTCGGCTGCTCGTACGTGGCGGTCGGGCACTCGGAGCGGCGCGCGTACCACCACGAGGACGACGCGCTGGTCAACGCCAAGGTCACTGCTGCGCTCGGCAACGGGCTCACCCCGATCCTCTGCGTGGGCGAGGGGCTGGACGTGCGGGACGAGCAGCGGCACGTCGCGCACTGCCAGGACCAGCTCACCGCCGGCCTGAAGGGGCTCAGCGCCGAGCAGGTCACCAAGGTCGTCATCGCGTACGAGCCGGTCTGGGCGATCGGCACCGGCAAGACCGCGACGCCGGACGACGCCCAGGAGGTGTGCGGTGCGGTGCGGGAGCGCCTCGCCGAGCTGTACGACCAGGCGACCGCGGACCAGGTCCGGGTCCTCTACGGCGGGTCGGTCAAGGCGTCGAACGTCGCCGCGATCATGGCCAAGCCGGACGTGGACGGCGCACTCGTCGGCGGCGCCAGCCTCGACGCCGAGGAATTCGCGCAGATCTGCCGCTTCCCGGAGCACATCACCCGCTGATCGCTCGCTATCCTTGACTCCGCCCGTCCGTCGGTCGGTGCCGCACGCCCGACACGCGGGGCGAGGATCGCAATGAGAGGACTGACCCCAGCCATGCCGACTTGGTTCGCATACACGTTGATCGGGTTGCTGACGATCACGAGCATCCTGCTCACCATGCTGATCCTGCTGCACCGGGGCAAGGGCGGCGGGATGTCGAGCATGTTCGGCGGCGGGGTCAGCTCCAGCCTCGCCGGCTCGTCCGTGGCCGAGAAGAACCTCGACCGCTACACCGTCCTGGTGGGCATCGTCTGGTTCGCCTGCATCATCGGCCTCGGGCTCTGGCTCAAGCTGGCGGTTCCCGCCTGAGGCGGACACTCCCGTCGTCACCGCCCGCGCGCGGCCCGTCCCCCGGGCCGCGCGCGGTTCTTTTTCGCCCCGTCGCCGGTTGCGCCTCCCGTGCGTCAGGTGGTTGCTACCCTGCCGGGCGCCGGGCGGCTGCAAGGGCACCTTGCAGGGCAAAAAGCGGTAGCAAGGGTCCCCTGCAACCACCTGGGCGGGTCAGCGGGCGGGCAGTGCGGTGGGGCGGCGCAACGTGGAACGGCGTAGCGGAGTGGGGGTTCAGCGGAGGCTACGGAAGCGGGGGCGCACGTCCGCCGCCGCAGCCCGGTCGAGCAGCCAGAGGGTACGGCTGACGCCCGCCACCCCGGCGGCCGGCAACTGCACCGGCCCCGCGCCGTCGAGCGCCATGTGGACCGGCGCCGCCTTGTCCGCGCCGCTGGCGATCAGCCACACCTCCTCGGCGGTGTTGATCGCGGGCAGGGTCAGCGTGGTGCGTACCGGCGGCGGTTTCGGGCTGCCCCGCACCGCGCTGACCGGGCGGCTCTCGTAGTGCACCGGATGTTCGGGAAACACCGACGCGACGTGCCCGTCCTCGCCGACGCCGAGGAGCAGCACGTCGAAGTGGGGCAGGGTGGCGTGCCCGGGGCGGGCCGAGGCGGCGAGTTCCTCGGCGTACCGGGCCGCCGCCGCCTCCGGGTCCGCCCCGACCGGGCCGTCCGAGGCCGGCATCGGGTGGATCCGGGCCGGGTCGAGGGGGAGCTGGTCCAGCAGGGCGGTTCGGGCCTGGGTCTCGTTGCGCTCCGGGTCCCCGGCGGGGAGGAACCGTTCGTCGCCCCACCAGACGTCCACCCGTGACCAGTCGACCGCGTCCCGGGCCGGCAGGGCCACCACCGCCCGGTAGACGGCGGCGGCGATCCGCCCCCCGGTCAGCACCACCGACGCCTGGCCCCGGTCGGCCTGCGCGTCGAGCAGCCGCACCACGAGCCGGGCCGCGACCGCCTGCGCCAGCAGGTCGGCGTCGGCGTGTACGGCGACACTCGCCTCACTCATCTCGTGCCTTCTCGTCGACCGCCGGGCGTCCCGCCCGGCGGTACCTGGTCGTCGCCCGGGCGGCCCCGCCCGCGTACGTGTGGTTCCCGGCCGGCCCGCCGGTCACCGGGTTCGGTGACCGGCGGACCGGCCGGGCGGTCAGGAAGCGTCGTTCGTCGAGGCGTGCGCGGTGACGCCCGCCTCGGCACGGCGCGCGGTGGCCGGATCCTTCCAGACGTGCACCCGCTGGGCGGGACGGTCGTCCAGGCCGGAGATCCCCGCCGCCGCCCCGAGGGCCTCGGCGTAGATCTGGTCGGCGTCCAGCCGGCGCAGCTCCTCGGCCAGCTCGTCGCCGAGGGGCCGCCGCACCAGCGGCAGGCTCCGGTCGGCCTGACCGGTACGCCGGAACGTCGCCGTGCTGTCCTCCCGGGTCAGGGTCAGCTCGTCGCCGTTGGCGCAGCGCAACCGCACCTCACGCATCCGGGGCTGCCCGTCGACGTGCTCCCAGCGCGGTTCGATGCCGAGCCGGCTGCCCAGCCAGCCGCACATCAGCGCCGCCGTCGGGTCGGTCCGGGGGGCCAGCACGGTCGCCTCGACGACCTCCGCCTGGGTGGTGTCGAAGGCCCCCGCGACCAGGGTGCGCCACGGGGTGATCCGGCTCCAGGCCAGGTCGGTGTCGCCCGGGGCGTAGTCCCGGGCCCGCTGGCGCAGCGCCTCGATCGGGTCGGCGGCCTGGGCGGCGTCGGTGATCCGCCGGTCGGCGACCACCCCGAGGAAGTCGGTGGCGATCTCCTGCGGCGGCTCGTCGTGCCACCAGGTCACCACCGGCACGTCCGGCACCAGCAGGGGCATCACCACCGACTCGGCGTGCAGCGCGAGCCGGCCGTACATCCGGGTGACGACCGCCTCGCACGGGCCGAGCCGACCGCCCACGACGATCTCCGCGTCCAGCCGGTTGTGGTCCCGTTCCACGTCCGAGCGCACCACGACCAGCAACCGGCACGGGTGCGCGGCGGCGGCGATGGTGGCCGCCGCCTCCGCCTCGCGGACCCGCTTCTCGTCGACCACCACGATCAGCGTGAGGGCCATGCCGCTGGCCACCCCGCCCGCGCTGCGCCGTTCGGCGGCGAGCGCCTTGACCACCTCGTTGCCGGTGGTGTCCCACAGCCCGATCATGCTCGTCTCCAGGCCCGGCCCTCGCGGGCCAGCATCTCGTCGGCCGACCGGGGACCCCACTCGCCGGCCCGGTACGGCTCCGGCTTGCTGCCCGCCCAGGCCCGTTCCAGCGGGTCCACCACCTGCCAGCTCTGCTCCACCTCGGCGGCGTCCGGGAAGAGGGTGCGGTCGCCGATCAGCACGTCCAGCACCAGCCGCTCGTACGCCTCCGGGCTGGCCTCGGTGAACGCCTCGCCGTACTGGAAGTCCATGGCGATGTCCCGGACCTCCATGGTGGTGCCCGGCACCTTGGAGCCGAACTTCAACACCACGCCCTCGTCCGGTTGAACCCGGATGACGAGCTGGTTGTTGCCGAGCATCTCGATGTCGGCGTCGTTGAACGGCAGGTGCGGGGCCCGCTTGAACATGATGGCGACCTCGGTCACCCGGCGGGGGAGCCGCTTGCCGGCGCGGATGTAGAACGGCACCTCCGCCCAGCGGCGGTTCTGGATGCCGAGCCGGACCGCGACGTACGTCTCGGTGGTGGAGTCCGCCGGGACGCCCTCCTCGTCCAGGTAGCCGACCGCCCGCTGCCCACCGACCCAGCCGGGTAGGTACTGGCCGCGGACGGTGCCCTCGGAGATGTCCTCCGGCAGGGTGATCGCCCGGAGCACCTTCAGCTTCTCGGCCCGGATCTCGTCGGCGCCGAAGCTCGTCGGCTCCTCCATCGCCACCAGGGCCAGCAGTTGCAGCAGGTGGTTCTGGACCACGTCACGGGCCGCGCCGGCGGAGTCGTAGAAGCCCGCCCGGCTGCCGATGCCGACGTCCTCGGCCATGGTGATCTGCACCGAGTCGACGTAGTGGGAGTTCCACAGCGGCTCGAACAGGTTGTTCGCGAACCGCAGGGCGAGGATGTTCTGGACCGTCTCCTTGCCCAGGTAGTGGTCGATCCGGAAGACGTCCTGGCTGGTGAAGACGTCGTCGACCAGGTCGTTGAGTTCCTTCGCCGAGGGCAGGTCGTGCCCGAACGGCTTCTCGACCACGACCCGTCGCCAGCCGCCGGACTTGGCGTTGTCGGCCATCCCGGTGCGGGCGAGCTGCTTGAGCACCACCGGGAACGCCGCCGGGGGGATGGAGAAGTAGAAGGCGGCGTTGCCGGTGATGCCGTGGGTGGCGCGCAGCTCGTCGAGGGTGGTCGCAAGGTGGTCGAACGCGGCGTCGTCGTCGAACGACCCGCCGACGAACTTGATGTTGCCGGCCAGCCGCGCCCACACCTCCTCCCGCCACGGGGTGCGCGCGTGCTTCTTGGCCGCCTCGTGGGCCAGTGACTCGAAGTCCCCGTCGCCCCAGTCCCGGCGGGCGAAGCCGAGGACCACGAAGCCCGGGGGCAGCAGCCCCCGGTTGGCCAGGTCGTAGACCGCGGGCAGCAGTTTCTTGCGGGCCAGGTCCCCGGTGACGCCGAAGATCACCAAAGCGCAGGGCTCCGGGATCCTCGGCAGCCGCCGGTCCTGCGGGTCGCGCAGCGGGTTCACGCCGCCTCCTCGGTCCGCCGGATCCGTACCGGTCATCGTCACGTCCGGAGCCGTCGGGCCGCGTCCAGCAGTTGGGCCACGCCCGCCGTCCGGTCGGTCAGGTGCAGCCGCACCAGCGGGCGGCTCCGGCCGGCCAGGGCCTGCCGGTCCCCGGCGGCCTGGGCCGCCTGGAGCTCACCGAACGTGTACGGCTTCCCGGGCACCGGCAGGTCCTCGGCGACCGCCCCGGTGACCTGGAGGAAGCTGCCGACCTGCGGGCCGCCCTTGTGGTACTGGCCGGTGGAGTGCAGGAAGCGCGGTCCCCAGCCGAAGGTGACCGGCCGTCCGGCCGCGCCGGCCAGCAGCGGCCGCAGCTCTCCCGCGTCGGCGTCGGCGAACCGGTCGAGGTACGCCATGACCGCGAGGTAACCGCCGTCGGCCATCCCGTCGGTCAGCCACCGCAGCACGCCGGTCAGGTCGCCCGGAGCGCCCGCCGGGGCGTACACCTCGATCGCGCCGTCGGTGAACGACGGCGACTCGGTGACCGGCCCGGCGGCCAGGATCTTGTTGGTGTTCTCCTTGCTCTCGGTCACGTTCGGCTGGTTGAACGGGTCGATGCCGAGCACCGCCCCGGCCACCGCCGTGGCGTACTCCCAGGTCAGGAAGTGCGCCCCGAGCGGGCCGTTGACCGCGACGTGCGGCTGCGCGCCGCCACCTGGCACCGCACCGGCGGGCAGCGCCCCGCCGTAGCTGACGGTGAGCACGTCGTCCCCGGTCACGCCGGGGCTGTCCGGCGACTCCACCACCACCGGCAGGATGCCGACGCCGGACTTGCCGGTCGACTCGGCGACGAGCTGCTCGGCCCAGTCGCCGAGCCCCTCGATGCCGGTGCCGTCACTGACCAGGGCGATCTTGTCCCGGGCCTGGGTGGCGGCGGCGCCGAGCGCGGCGCCGAGCGCCAGGCCCGGGTTGTCGGTGTCCCGGCCGAAGCTCTCCGCGAGCGCCTCGGCCTCGTCGATCAGCTCGGCCACGTCGACCCCGGCCAGCGCGGACGGCACCAGCCCGAAGGCGGTCAGCGCGGAGAACCGGCCACCCACCTCCGGGTCGGCGAGCACCACGTGGGCGCCCATCTCGGTGGCGGTGGCCTCCAGCGGGGAGCCCGGGTCGGTGACGATCACGAAGTGCCGCCCGGCCTCGGCCTCGGTCAGCCCCGCGTCGAGGAACGCCTGCCAGTACGCGCGCCGGTGGCTGTCGGTCTCGACGGTGGAGCCGGACTTGCTGGCCACCACGACCACCGTCCGCTCCAGCCGGTCGGCCAGCGCCGCCCGGACCTGACCCGGGTCGGTGGTGTCCAGCACGGTCAGCGGCTTCCCGAGGGTCCGGGCGATCACCTCCGGAGCCAGCGAGGAACCGCCCATGCCGGCGAGCACCACGTGGTCCAGGTCGCCCAGCTCGGCCTTCAGCTCGGCGAGCTGGGGGAGCAGGTCCCGGCTGCGGCGGTGGGTGTCCACCCAGCCGAGCCGGATCTTGGCCTCCTGCTCGGCCTCCGGACCCCAGACGGTGGGGTCCTTCTCCGCCAGTCGTCCGGGCACGCCGGAGCGCACCAGCGCGTCCCGGGTGGAGGTGGCGCCGGCGGCGTCGACCGCCGCCGCGCCGTACACCGCCAGTCCGGCAGCGGCCTCCACCGGGCCGTCCAGCAGGTCACTCACGCCTTGCCTCCTCGCTGCGCCGCTTCCAGCGACGTCCGGACCCCGTCGAGCAGTTCCTGCCAGCTCGCCTCGAACTTCTCCACACCCTCACGTTCCAGGGTGGCGATCACGTCGGCCATGTCCACGCCGACCGACTCCAGGTCGGCGAAGACCTGCCGCGACTCGTCGTACGCCCCGGTGACCGTGTCACCCCGGGTCTCGCCGTGGTCGGCGTACGCGTGGACCACGGGCTCCGGCATGGTGTTGACCGTCCCGGGCGCGATCAGCTCCTCGACGTAGATCACGTCCCGGTAGTCCGGGTTCTTCGTCGAGGTGGACGCCCAGAGCGGGCGCTGCGGGTGCGCCCCGGCGTCGGCGAGGGCCTGCCAGCGGTCGGAGGCGAAGACCTCCGAGTAGCGCTCGTACGCCAGCCGGGCGTTGGCCACGGCGGCCTTGCCGCGCAGTCCCTTCGCCTCGGCGGAGCCGATCTTCTCCAGCCGCTTGTCGATCTCGCCGTCCACCCGGGAGACGAAGAACGAGGCGACCGAGCCGATCGTCGACAGGTCGTGTCCGTTCGCCTTCGCCTGCTCCAGGCCGGCGAGGAAGGCCTCCATCACCTGCGTGTAGCGCTCCAGCCCGAAGATCAGCGTGACGTTGACGCTGATCCCCTCGGCGAGGGTCGCGGTGATCGCCGGCAGCCCGGCCTCGGTCGCCGGGATCTTGATGAACAGATTCGGCCGGTCGACCAGCCACCAGAGGGCCTTGGCCTCGGCGACGGTCTTCTCCGCGTCGTGGGCCAGCCGCGGGTCCACCTCGATGGAGACCCGGCCGTCCACGCCCGCGCTGCCGTCGTACGACGGACGCATCACGTCACACGCCCAGCGCACGTCGTACGTGGTGAGCATGCGCACGGCCTCCTCGACCTGCACGCCCCGGGCGGCCAGGTCGCGTACCTGCCAGTCGTACTCGTCGGCGTCCTTCAGCGCCTTGGCGAAGATGGTCGGGTTGGTCGTCACCCCGGCCACGTGCTTCTCCCGCCGGAGCTGGTCCAGCCCGCCGGAGCTGAGCCGGGTCCGGGAGAGGTCGTCCAACCAGACCGCCACGCCTGCAGCGGTCAACTCGCTCAACCTGTCAGTCATACCGTTCACGCTCCCCTCAGTTGCCGGTGGTGAAACCGGTGATGTCGCCGATCCGGGTGAGCGACGCGTGTGCGGCGGCCACGATCCGGTCGGGGGTGAAGCCGAACTGCTCGAAGAGCACCGAGTGCGGGGCGCTGGCCCCGTAGTGCTCCAGGCTCACGCTCTCGCCGCTGTCGCCGACGACGCCCCGCCAGGACATGCCGATACCCGCCTCGACGCTGACCCGGGCCTTCACGCTGCGGGGCAGCACCGACTCGCGGTACGCCTCGTCCTGCGCGTAGAACCACTCCTGGCAGGGCATCGAGACGACCCGGGTGGGGGTGCCCTGCTCCTCCAGCCGCTCCCGCGCGGTGAGGCAGAGCTGCACCTCGGAGCCGGTGCCGATCAGGATCACCTGCGGCTTGCCGTTGCTCGCCTCGGCCAGCACGTAGCCGCCCTTCGCCACGCCCTCCGCGCCGGCCAGCGTCGACCGGTCCAGGGTCGGCAGCGGCTGGCGGCTCAGGGCCAGCGCGGTCGGCCGGTCGGTGTGCTCCAGCGCCGCGCGCCAGGCCCAGGCGGTCTCGTTGGCGTCGGCGGGGCGGACCACGTCCAGGCCGGGGATGGCCCGCAGCGCGGTCAGGTGCTCCACCGGCTGGTGGGTGGGGCCGTCCTCGCCGAGGCCGATCGAGTCGTGCGTCCAGACGTAGACCACCGGCAGCTTCATCAGCGCGGCGAGCCGCACCGCGGGCCGCATGTAGTCACTGAAGACCAGGAACGTACCGCCGTACGGGCGGGTGCCGCCGTGCAGCGCGATGCCGTTGAGGATCGCGCCCATGGCGTGCTCGCGGATGCCGAAGTGCAGCGTGCGGCCGTACTCGTGGCCGGGGAACTCCTTGGTGGCGTGGCTGGCGGGGACGAAGGACGGCTCGCCCTTCATCGTGGTGTTATTGCTCTCCGCCAGGTCGGCCGAGCCGCCCCACAGCTCCGGCAGCACCGGGGCGAGGGCCTCCAGGACCTTGCCGGAGGCGGCCCGGGTGGCGACGCCCTTGGCGTCCGCCGGGAACGTCGGCAGCGCGTCGGCCCAGCCCTGCGGCAGGGTACGGGTGGCCAGCCGGTCGTAGAGCGCCTTGCGCTCCGGGTCGGCCTTCGCCCACCCGTCGAACGCCGCCTGCCACTCCTGCTGGGCCTGCGTGCCCCGGGTCAACGCCTCCCGGGTGTGCGCCAGCACCTTCTCGGTCACCTCGAAGGTGCGCTCCGGGTCGAAGCCGAGCACCTTCTTGGTGGCGGCCACCTCGTCGGCGCCGAGCGCCGAGCCGTGGATCTTGCCGGTGTTCTGCTTGTTCGGCGCGGGCCAGCCGATGATGGTGCGCAGCGCGATGAACGAGGGACGGTCGGACTCCGCCCTCGCGGCGAGCAGTGCCGTGTACAGCGCCTCGACGTCCTCGTGGTAGTCGCCCTGGTCGGCGTCGCCGCGTCGCCAGTCGACGGTCTGCACGTGCCAGCCGTACGCCTCGTACCGGGCGGCGACGTCCTCGCTCTTGGCGATCCGGGTGTCGTCCTCGATCGAGATCTCGTTGTCGTCGTAGATCAGGGTGAGGTTGCCGAGCTGCTGGTGGCCGGCGAGGGCGCTGGCCTCGTGGCTGATGCCCTCCTCGATGTCACCGTCCGAGGCGATGCACCAGATGTGGTGGTCGAAGATCGACGCGCCCGGCGCGGCGTCCGGGTCGAAGAGGCCGCGCTCCCGGCGGGCCGCCATCGCCATGCCGACCGCGTTGCCCAGCCCCTGCCCGAGCGGGCCGGTGGTGGTCTCGACGCCGGGGGTGTGCCCGTGCTCGGGGTGACCGGGAGTGAGCGAACCCCACTGTCGGAGCGCCTTCAGGTCGTCCAGGCCGAGCGGGTAACCGGTGAGGAAGAGCTGGATGTAGAGGGTGAGGCTGGAGTGACCGCAGGAGAGGACGAAGCGGTCCCGTCCGGGCCAGTTCGGGTCGGCCGGGTTGTGCCGCATCACCTTGTTGAAAAGGAGGTACGCCGCGGGCGCGAGGCTCATCGCCGTACCGGGGTGGCCGTTGCCGGATTTCTCCACGGCGTCCATGGCCAGCACACGGACGGTGTCGACGGCCCGTCGGTCGAGGTCGGACCAGGTCAGGTTTGGGTGCTCGGGTCGTTTGACAGCCACGATGGTTGTGCTCCTCGGCAGATGGGCGGAACCCTCAGAGATGACCCTATCGAGCGGTGGTAAACCCCCGCCCGGGGATCTCTGCATGCGGTTTCGTCGCCGCTCGCCCGGTCACCCGCTCGTGCCCCCGTCCGGCGTTCCGGCACCCTGCGGGATGTGATGGCGGGCACGGGCGACGGGGCGAACGGGCTGCGCGGATCACGCCGCGTAGGCTGTCGGTCGGTATGTGCGTCCGTGACCCGGCCGCCGCCGAGCCGATCTCCTGCCGATGCCGGAAGGTGGCCGTCCGTGAGCATGATCACCGAGCGCCCCGTCAAAAGTCCCGCCGCAGGGCCTGCGGCGAACGTGACGTCGGAGGGCGCCGGTGCGCGGCGGGACGTCCGGGCGGTGGTCTCGGCGTACGTCACCCTCACCAAGCCCCGGATCGTCGAGCTGCTCCTGGTCACCACCGTCCCGGCGATGATGCTCGCCGCCGACGGCCTGCCGTCGCTCTGGCTGGTCGCGGTCGTGGTGGTCGGCGGTGCCCTCGCGGCCGGCGCGGCCAGCGTGATCAACTGCTACATCGACCGGGACATCGACCAGGTCATGCGGCGCACGAAGCGCCGTCCGCTGCCCACCCACACGGTCACCCCACGCAACGCGTTGGTCTTCGGGCTCGTCCTGGCGGCCATCTCGGTGGTGCTGATGGCGGCCTTCACCAACTGGCTGGCCACCGGGCTGACCCTGGCCGCGATCGTCTACTACGACCTCGTCTACACGCTCTGGTTGAAGCGCACCACCCCGCAGAACACCTTCTGGGGCGGGGCCTGCGGTGCGGCCCCGGTGCTGATCGGCTGGGCGGCGGTGACCGGTTCGCTCGCCCCGGCGGCGTGGGCCCTCTTCGCGGTGGTCTTCTTCTGGCAGATGCCGCACTTCTACGCACTGGCCATCAAGTACAAGGCGGACTACGCCCGCGCCGGCATCCCGATGCTGCCGGTGGTCGCCTCCACCCGCCGGGTCAACGCCGAGATCATCGTCTTCACCTGGCTCACCGTCCTCTCCTCGCTGGTGCTCTGGCCGCTGGGGATGAGCCCGATCTACGGCGCGGTCGCGCTGGCGGTCGGGGCGGTGTTCATCGTCGAGGCGCACAAGCTGTGCCGGCGTGCGGCCCGGGGCGAGGCGGTGAAGCCGATGCGGCTTTTCCACTGGTCCACGACGTACCTCACGATCCTGGCGGCGGCGGTCGCCCTCGACGCGCTGCTGTAGGGGTCGTTCCACGCAGTTCGAGAGGCTGTCATCTTTCTGTAACATTTGCCGCCTGAATCGCCCCGGCAAATACCGACATAGTCGGGCGAATCTTCTTTGCCCTTCCTTAAACCTCCGGGTAATTGGCATCACAGTTCGTTCATCGTTCTCGCCCATCCGTGGCGGCATCTGCTTACGCTGCCCGACATGGCAGATGGTTCCGATACGACGCTGACGGCTGATCAGATCGCCTCCGGCGAGGCCCCCGACGGCCTGGTCTCCGGCATCAAGTCGTTCGCCGCCGGACACGGCGGCGCGACGGCGGTCATCGAGTACGTCGGCAAGCGTGGCGCGCGCATCGTGCTGGTGGGCTCCGACGGCGAGTGGGCAGACCAGTTCGCCGACGACACCGACGTGGCGCGGCAGGCCTGCGCGCTGGCGGGTGTCGCCGTGGAGAACGCCTGGGAGCGGGAGCTGATGGACCAGATGCGGCCGAGCAACGACCTGTGGCGGTCGATGGCCCGGCGCACCATGGCGCGATAGGCGGACCCACGACCTTGACCCACGACCACCAGCCGACCCGGGGGGAACCCCGGGTCGCTCTCGTCACCTGCACCGACCTGCCCGACCTCGAACCGGACGACCGGCTCCTGCGGGCCCCGCTGGCCGCCCGGGGCGTGTGCGTCGACACCGTCACGTGGGACGCCCCGGACGTCGACTGGGCCGGCTACGACCTGGTCGTGATCCGTTCGACCTGGGACTACATCGCGCGTCGCGACGAGTTCGTCGCCTGGGCGCGCACCGTGCCCCGGCTGGCCAACCCGGCCGACGTGGTCGTCTGGAACACCGACAAGCGCTACCTCGACGCGCTCTCCGCCGCCGGGGTGCCGACCGTGCCCACCACCTGGGTGGCGCCCGGCGAGCCCTGGCAGCCGCCGGAGCGGGGCGAGTACGTCGTCAAGCCGGCGGTCAGCGCGGGCAGCCTGGACAGCGGCCGGTACGACCTGGCCGACCCCGAGCACCGCCGGCTCGCCACCGACCACCTGGGGCGGCTCGGTGCCGCCGGACGGGTCGCCATGGTGCAGCCGTACCTGCACGCGGTCGACACGGTGGGGGAGACCGCGCTGCTGTTCGCCGGTGGGCCGACCGGCCCGGTGTTCAGCCATGCGATCCGGAAGGGCGCCATGCTCGCCGGCCCCGACCGGCCCACCGCGGAGCTGTTCCACGCCGAGCGCATCGACCCGCGCACCGCCACCCCCGAGCAACTCGCGGTGGCCGAGCGGACCCTCGCGGCGGTGCCCGGTGGTGCGGAGCGGCTGCTCTACGCCCGGGTCGACCTGATCCCCGGCCCGGACGGCACGCCGGTCCTGGTCGAGCTGGAACTCACCGAGCCGTCGCTCTTCCTCGGCCACGCCGAGGGTGCCGCCGACCGGTTCGCCGACGCGGTGGTGGCCCGCCTGCACTCCGCCTGACCCGCCCCGCCCTCGCTGCGGGTTCGTCGAGTGGGGTTGGGGTGGTAGCAGGGGTCCCCTGTTACCGCTTCTTGATGAGCAGGGGACCCCTGCAACCACCAACCACCTCAGCGGGCGAGCGGCTGCGCGAGCAGGCGGCTGGACGGGTGTGCGGGCCGGGCCGGGCGGATCAGCTGTGGGCGGCGCTGACCGGGTGTTCCTGGGCGTTCGTCTCCGCCTCGGCGGGCGTCTCCGGGGCGGGGGCGGGACGTCGCTCGCGGGTCGACCACTGCACCGACAGGGTGGCCAGCAGCACCAGGCACGAGCCGAGCATGTGCGCGCCGACCAGCAGCGCCGGCAGGTGGGTGAAGTACTGCACGAAGCCGATCAGTCCCTGGCCCAGCTCCACCGCGACCAGCACCAGCGCCGCCCGGGCCGCCCCGGCCGCGCCGACCGACCGGAAGGCGAAGACGAGCGCCACCGAGAGGCCGATCAGCAGGAAGACGCTGTCGGCGTGCACCTGGGAGATCGTTTCGGGGTCCAGGCCGTTGCGGGCCGCGCCATGGTCGCCGGCATGCGGACCGCTGCCGGTGACCCAGGTGCCGATGACCAGCACCGCGGCGCTGACCACGGTGGTGATCCGGGCCAGGGCGCGCAGCGGGCCCGGCACCACGGCCACCGTCGGACCGTCCGGCTCCTTGATCCGCTGCCAGAGGGCGTACGCCGCCGCGATCACCGCCATCGAGGCGAGGAAGTGCAGCCCGACCACCCACGGGTTGAGGTTGGTCAGTACGGTGATCCCGCCGACCACCGCCTGGGCCGGGATGCCCAGGAAGACCGCGACCGCCAGCGGCAGCAGGCCGCGCCGCCGGGGCCGGTGCAGCAGGACCGCGACCAGGACGGCCAGCGCGATCAGGCCGACCGCGAAGGTGAGCAGCCGGTTGCCGAACTCGATGACCCCGTGGATGCCCATCTCGGCGGTGGTGGTGTACGACTCGTCGGTGCACCGGGGCCAGGTGGGGCAACCGAGGCCGGATGCGGTCAACCGGACGGCCCCGCCGGTGACCACGATCCCGACGTTGGCGATGATCGAGGCGAGCGCGAGTCGGCGCAGCAGGGTGGCGGAGACCGGGAACCGGGCGGCTGGCATCACACCGCGAATCCTACGCACTGTAGTGCTCGGGTCCCGGGCGGCCTCCGTCGAGGCGGTGGTTCGGATCACCGGAACCGGGGTTTGCGGCCGTCCGGCGAATTACGTAACGTGGGCGTTGTGAAAAACGCGGCGGCGCTCTCCGGGCAGCAGCCGGCGACCGCTCCGGTCGCCGGGGTGTCCGCGTCCGCCGCCGACGTGTCCACCCGTGAGCGGGTCACACAGCTCCTGTTGGAGCGGGGTGCGACCACCGCCGCGCAGCTCGGCGACGCGCTGGGCCTCAGCCCGGCGGCGATCCGCCGCCACCTCGACGCGATGCTCGTCGACGGCGACGTGGTCGCCCGCGAGCAGGCGGTGCGGGCGCACCGGGGGCGGGGTCGCCCGGCCAAGGTCTTCGTGCTCACCGACGCCGCCCGGGTGCGCTGTGGCACCCACCACTACGACAACATGGCCACCGCCGCGCTGCGCTGGATCGCCCGCACCGGCGGCCCGGAGGCGGTGGAGGCGTTCGCCGCCGAGCAGGTCGTCGCACTGGAGCGCCGCTGCCGCGCGGCGCTGGAGGACGCCGGGCAGGATCCGCTCGCCCGCGCGGAGGCGCTCGCCGGGGCGCTGACCGCCGAGGGGTACGCGGCCAACGCGTCCACCATCGCCTCCGGCGGCCAGCTCTGTCAGCACCACTGTCCGGTGGCGCACGTGGCCGCCGAGTTTCCCCAGCTGTGCGAGGCCGAGACCTCGGTGATATCCCGTCTGGTCGGCACGCACGTGCAGCGCCTGGCCACCATCGCCCACGGCGACGGGGTGTGCACCACGCACATTCCCGGCCAGCCGGGGCGTGTTCCGTCCGGTAAGACCGTCTCCACTGTGAGGACAGATAGATGACCGAGCAGATCGTTCAGCCCCTGACCCAGGAGGAGCAGCTCGCCGCCCTCGGTCGCTACGAGTACGGCTGGGCCGACTCCGACGTCGCCGGGGCGACCGCCCAGCGTGGCCTCAACGAGGCGGTGGTGCGGGACATCTCGGCCAAGAAGAACGAGCCGGCCTGGATGCTCGACCTGCGGCTGAAGGGCCTGCGGCTGTTCGGCCGCAAGCCGATGCCGGCCTGGGGCGCCGACCTCACCGGGATCGACTTCGACAACATCAAGTACTTCGTCCGCTCCACGGAGAAGCAGGCCGCCAGCTGGGAGGACCTGCCCGAGGAGATCAAGAACACCTACGACAGGCTGGGCATCCCCGAGGCCGAGAAGCAGCGGCTGATCGCCGGTGTGGCCGCCCAGTACGAGTCCGAGGTGGTCTACCACAAGATCCGCGAGGACCTGGAGGAGCAGGGTGTCCTCTTCCTCGACACCGACACCGCCCTCAAGGAGCACGAGGACGTCTTCAAGGAGTACTTCGGCACGGTGATCCCGGTCGGCGACAACAAGTTCGCCGCCCTGAACACCTCCGTCTGGTCCGGCGGCTCGTTCATCTACGTGCCGAAGGGCGTGCAGGTGGAGATCCCGCTCCAGGCGTACTTCCGGATCAACACCGAGAACATGGGCCAGTTCGAGCGGACGCTGATCATCGTCGACGAGGGCGCGTACGTGCACTACGTCGAGGGCTGCACCGCTCCGATCTACTCCTCCGACTCGCTGCACAGCGCGGTCGTGGAGATCGTCGTCAAGAAGAACGCCCGCTGCCGGTACACGACCATCCAGAACTGGTCGAACAACGTCTACAACCTGGTCACCAAGCGCGCGGTCTGCCACGAGGGCGCGACCATGGAGTGGATCGACGGCAACATCGGCTCCAAGGTCACCATGAAGTACCCGGCGGTCTACATGACCGGCGAGCACGCCAAGGGCGAGGTGCTCTCGGTGGCGATGGCCGGCGAGGGCCAGCACCAGGACGCCGGGGCCAAGATGGTGCACGCCGCGCCGCACACCAGCAGCACCATCGTGTCGAAGTCGATCGCCCGGGGTGGCGGCCGTACCTCGTACCGCGGCCTGGTGCAGGTGATGGAGGGCGCGCACCACAGCGCGAGCACGGTCAAGTGCGACGCGCTGCTGGTCGACACCATCTCCCGCTCGGACACCTACCCGTACGTCGACATCCGCGAGGACGACGTGTCGATGGGGCACGAGGCGACCGTCTCCAAGGTCAGCGAGGACCAGCTGTTCTACCTGATGAGCCGGGGCCTGAGCGAGGACGAGGCGATGGCGATGATCGTGCGCGGCTTCATCGAGCCGATCGCCAAGGAGCTCCCGATGGAGTACGCGCTGGAGCTCAACCGCCTGATCGAGCTGCAGATGGAGGGCGCGGTCGGCTGACGCCGTCCCCACCCACGGGCGGGCCGGTCCCACCGGTCCGCCCGCCATCTGGCACCGGACCCCGTTGTCGCGAGAACTGATCAAGGAAGAGATGACTATCCAGGCTTCCGCGCCACCGCCGAGCACCAAGTCGCAGGCGCTGCGCTCGTACGACGTCGCCGACTTCCCGGCCCTCACCGGCCTCGAGGAGGAGTGGCGCTTCACCCCGCTCAAGCGGCTGCGGGGTCTACTGGACGGCACCGTCACCGACGAGTCCGCGCACTGGCCCGCCTACGACGTCGGCCCCCTCCCGGACGGGGTGACCGTCGGCCCGCTGGTTAAGGACGACCCGCGCCGGGGGAGCGTGCTGACCCCGTTCGACCGGGTCAGCGCCCGCGCCTACGGCGAGGCGGAGATCGGTCGGCTGGTCCGCGTCGCTCCGCAGGCCGTGGTCCACGAGCCGGTGACCGTCACCGTGCAGGGCGGCCCCCGCGACGTGCTCTCCTTCGCGCACACCTTCGTCGAGATCGGCGCGCTGTCCGAGTCGGTGATCGTGGTCGAGCAGGTGGGCAGCGGCACGCTCGGCGAGAACGTCGAGGTGTCGATCGGCGACGGCGCGAAGCTCACCCTGGTCACCGTCGCCGACTGGGCCGACGACGCGGTCCAGGCCCAGCACCTCAAGATCAAGCTGGGGCGGGACGCGCGGGTGACGCACGTGCAGGTCACCCTCGGCGGCGACCTGGTCCGGCAGTACACCAGCGTGGAGTACACCGGCCGGGGCGGCGAGGCCGAGCTGTACGGCGTCTACTTCGCCGACTCCGGCCAGCACCTGGAGCACCGGCAGCTGGTCGACCACAGCATCCCGGACTGCCGTAGCCACGTCGGCTACCGGGGCGCTTTGCAGGGCGAGAGCGCCCGTACGGTCTGGGTCGGCGACGTGCTCATCCGCGCCGAGGCGACCGGCACCGACACGTACGAGATCAACCGGAACCTGCTGCTGACCGACGGCGCGCGGGCCGACTCGGTGCCCAACCTGGAGATCGAGACCGGCGAGATCGCCGGCGCGGGTCACGCCAGCGCCACCGGCCGCTTCGACGACGAGCAGCTCTTCTACCTGATGGCCCGGGGCATCCCGGAGGCCGAGGCCCGCCGCCTGGTGGTCCGGGGCTTCTTCGCCGAGATCCTCAACAAGATCCCGGTGGAGTCGCTGCGGGAGCGGCTCGGCGAGGCGATCGAGGCCCGACTGACCAAGGCCGGCGCCTGATGATCAGGATCTGCTCGACCGAGGACGTGCCGAAGGGCACCGTGATCAGCGCCGACGTCGACGGCACCCCGGTCGCCGTCGTACACGGTGATGACGGTTGCTTCTACGCCGTCCACGACGAGTGCTCGCACGCCGCCGTGGCCCTCTCCGAGGGCGAGGTGTCCGGCTGCACGCTGGAATGCTGGCTGCACGGTTCGCGTTTCGACCTGCGGACCGGTGAGCCGAGCGGGCTGCCCGCCACCGAACCCGTACCCGTCTACCCCGTCGAAGTCCGCGACGGCGACATCTACGTCAGTCTCACGCCGAGCAATGGAGTGACCCGATAAATGAGCACCCTGGAGATCCGCGACCTGAAGGTGTCGGTCAAGCTGCCCGAGGGTGAGCTCAAGCCGATCCTGGCCGGCGTCGACCTGACCGTGAAGTCGGGCGAGACGCACGCCATCATGGGCCCGAACGGCTCCGGCAAGTCGACCTTGGCGTACTCGATCGCCGGTCACCCGAAGTACGAGATCACCGGCGGCACGGTGACCCTCGACGGCGTCGACGTCCTGGAGATGTCCGTCGACGAGCGGGCCCGTGCCGGCCTCTTCCTGGCCATGCAGTACCCGGTCGAGATCCCCGGCGTCTCGGTGGCGAACTTCCTGCGTACCGCCAAGACCGCCATCGACGGCGCGGCCCCGAAGCTGCGCACCTGGGGCGGCGAGCTGCGTGGCGCGATGGAGCGGCTCCAGATGGACCCGGCCTTCGCCCAGCGCAACGTGAACGAGGGCTTCTCCGGCGGTGAGAAGAAGCGGCACGAGATCGTGCAGCTCGAACTGCTCAAGCCGAAGATCGCGGTCCTCGACGAGACCGACTCCGGCCTCGACGTCGACGCGCTCCGCGTGGTCAGCGAGGGCGTCAACCGGGTCCGCGACACCGGCGACACCGGCCTGCTGCTGATCACCCACTACACCCGCATCCTGCGCTACATCAAGCCGGACTTCGTGCACGTCTTCGTGGCCGGGCGCATCGTCGAGCAGGGCGGCCCGGAGCTGGCCGACAAGCTCGAGGCCGAGGGCTACGAGCGGTACGCGGCCGGAGCCGGCGCGGCGCGGGCCTGAGGAAGGGCCGGTCACGGACGATGACCACCATCACGATCCCCGCCGGGATGCCGCAGTACGACGACGTGCCCCGCTTCGACGTGACGGCGGTGCGCGCGGACTTCCCGATCCTCGACCGGGAGGTCAACGGGCACCTGCTGGTCTACCTCGACAGCGCCAACACCTCGCACAAGCCGCGTCAGGTGCTCGACGTCCTCGTCGAGCACTACGCGATGCACAACGCCAACGTGTCGCGTTCGGTGCACACCCTGGGCACCGAGGCCACCGAGGCGTACGAGGGGGCCCGGGCGAAGATCGCCGCGTTCGTCAACGCGCCCAGCGTGGACGAGGTGGTCTTCACCAAGAACTCCACCGAGGCGATCAACCTGGTGGCGTACGCGTTCTCCAACGCCTCGCTGCGCGCCGACGCCGACCCGAGGTTCCGCCTCGGCCCCGGTGACGAGGTGGTGATCTCCGAGATGGAGCACCACTCGAACATCGTCCCGTGGCAGCTGCTCTGCGAGCGGACCGGCGCGACCCTGCGCTGGTTCCCGGTCACCGAGCACGGTCGGCTCGACGACTCCGGCCTGGAGGACCTGGTCACCGAGCGGACGAAGATCGTCTCGCTGGTGCACGTGTCGAACATCCTCGGCACGGTGAACCCGACCTCCCGGATCACCCAGCGGGTCCGTGAGGTGGGCGCCCTGCTGCTCTGGGACTGCTCGCAGTCCGCGCCGCACATGCCGCTCGACGTGGTCGACCTCGACGCGGACTTCGTCGTCTTCACCGGGCACAAGATGTGCGGTCCGACCGGCATCGGCGTGCTCTGGGGCCGCTCGGAGCTGCTGGCGGCGATGCCGCCGGTGCTCGGCGGCGGCTCGATGATCGAGACGGTGACGATGGCGGGCTCCACGTTCGCCGCGCCGCCGGCCCGGTTCGAGGCGGGCACCCCGCCGATCGCCGAGGCGGTGGCGCTCGGCGCGGCCGTGGACTACCTCACCGGCATCGGCATGCGGGCGATCCAGTGGCACGAGAAGGAGCTCACCGCGTACGCGCTGGACGCCCTGGCGACCGTGCCGGGACTGCGGATCTTCGGCCCGGCCGTGCCGGTGGGCCGGGGCGGGACCATCTCGTTCGCCCTCGGCGACGTGCACCCGCACGACGTCGGGCAGGTGCTCGACTCGCTCGGCGTGCAGGTGCGGGTGGGCCACCACTGCGCCCGCCCGGTCTGCACCCGGTTCGGGGTGCCGGCGATGACCCGGGCCTCGTTCTACCTCTACACCACCACCGGGGAGATCGACGCCCTGGTGGCGGGACTGGAGCAGGCACGGAAGGTGTTCGCCTGATGCAGCTCGACCAGCTCTACCAGGAGATCATCCTGGACCACTACAAGCACCCGCAGGGCCGCGGTCTGCGTGACCCGGCCGAGCCGGGGGACCGGGTCGCCGAGGCGCACCATGTCAACCCGACCTGCGGCGACGAGGTGACCGTACGGGTCGCCACCGACGGCACCGTGCTGCACGACATCTCGTACGACGGCATGGGCTGTTCGATCAGCCAGGCGTCCGCGAGCGTGCTGCACGAGCTGCTGACCGGTCGGCAGACCGACGCGGCGTTCGCCGTACACGAGGCGTTCGTCGAGCTGTTGTCCGGCCGTGGCCAGGTCACGCCGGACGAGGACGTGCTCGGTGACGGGGTAGCGTTCGCGGGTGTCGCCCGCTACCCCGCCCGGGTCAAGTGCGCGCTGCTGTCGTGGATGGCGTTCAAGGACGCCGCGGCACGCGCGGGGGTGGGCGCGAGCCCGGAGGTGAAGGCATGAGTTCTGAGGACACCGCGACGGCCCCCACGCCGTCGCCCGAGGCGGCCGTGACGCCGCCCGACGGCACCGTGACGGTGCCGTCCGAGCAGGCCGCGACGGTCGCCGGCGGGGAGAGCACGGCGGTGTCGGCGGGGGAGACCCCGGCCGCCGCGCCGGCCGGCGGCAAGGCCGCCCTCGCCGACATCGAGGAGGCGATGAAGGACGTCGTCGACCCGGAGCTGGGCATCAACGTGGTCGACCTCGGCCTGGTGTACGGCGTCCACGTCGACGACGACAACGTCGCCACCATCGACATGACCCTGACCTCGGCGGCCTGCCCGTTGACCGACGAGATCGAGGCCCAGTGCCGGCAGGCGTTGACCACCGGCCCGGGTGGCGGACTGGTCAACGACTTCCGGATCAACTGGGTGTGGATCCCGCCATGGGGTCCCGACAAGATCACCGACGACGGTCGGGAGCAGCTCCGCGCGCTCGACGCTCTCTGCGTAAACCGGTCGCGGGAACGGCCGTCCCCGGCCGACGATGACCGGGTGCACGCGTCGTACCGCCTCAGCGTCCCTGTCACCCCGGCCGCCGCCGCCGGTCGACAGCGCACGCTGCCGCGCTCCGGCCCGTGTCATCGCCCGCCGTCGTGAACGCCTTCCTCGCCGGCCTGGTCGCCGGCTACGGCGTCGCCGTCCCGGTCGGCGCGATCGCGGTACTGATCCTCGGTCTGACCGCGCGCACCTCGTTCCGCGTCGGGGCCGCCGGCGCGCTCGGTGTCGCCGCCGCCGACGGGCTCTACGCCGCCCTCGCCACGCTGGGCGGGACCGTGGTGGCCGGGCTGGTCGCCCCGGTCGCCGACCCGCTGCGGCTGGTCGCCGCCGGGGTCCTCCTCGCCCTCGCCGTCCACGGCGCGTGGCGGGCCCTGCGTCCCCGGACACCTACGTCGACACGGACGCGGCGGGGCCTGGACACGCCGACCCGCGCCTTCCTCGGCGTCCTGGCGTTGACCCTGCTGAACCCGGCGACCGTGGTCTACTTCGCCGCACTCGTCCTCGGCCGATCCGACGCCGTCGCGCCGCTGGCCGCCGGACTGTTCGTGCTCGGCGCGTTCCTCGCCTCGGCGAGCTGGCAGCTTCTCGTCGCGGCCGGCGGCAGCCTCGTCGGCCGGGTGCTCACCGGACCCAGGGGCCGGCTGGTCACCGCCCTGACCTCCAGCACCATCATCGCCGCCCTCGCCGCCACCATGCTGTTCGGTTGACCGTGCGGCCGGCCGATCGTGGGCCCGGCGACGCCGGGGCCCGCGACCTGCCGGCTCGCGACGGGCTGCGGCGGACCGGGTCACCACCGGCAGGCGATGCTCCTCGACGGCGTGGTGAGGCTGGTCGGGTCGTCGAGCAGGCCGACCAGGTCGACGTCGACGACGCTGCGCCAACTGGTCGTGGCACTGCTGCTGCACACGGCCCGTCCGGTCGCCCGGTTACCGGCACCACCGCCGGAGCGGACCGTCGCGGAGCCCTTCGTGCCGACGTTCCGCCAGCTGCCGTCGCTGTAATACTGCTGGAGTTGCACGGTGACGACGGCGGTCGTGGCGTTGCAGTTGCCGTTGACCCACCAGCCGTGTCCCGACGCCTCGAACGCCGACGACGACACGTGCACGTAGTCGCCCCCGGTCTGGAAGGTGCACAGCGCCGCGCTGCCCGGGGCGGTGCGGTCCGTCATGGTGCCGCCCGTCGTGGTGCCGGAGTCCGGAGCGACCGACGGTACGGGGACGGGCTCCGTCGTGGCCGCCGCTGCCGGAGACGGTGGCGCACCCAGCAGGGCCAGGCCCAGCGCACCGACGGTCAGAGCGGCGTGGCGACGGGACGGACGCATGGTGGTACCTCCGGATCGTGGGATCGGTTCGACGACGGCCGGTCGACGGATCGAGGTGTGGGGCCGCCCGCGTCGCCGGTCGAGCACCGAACATCCCATCGATCGTCACCGTCTGTCAACAGTCAACTACCGAAAGTGTCACCCGGTGGGTGGGGTGGGATGCGGACGACGGTCGCGCCCTGGGAAGCTCGGTCGGCAGCATGGGCACGAGCGAAGGGGACCTTGGCATGCGTAGTTGGCCGGCACCGGGCGGTGGGCGGTGGGTCGAGGTCGACCCGGCCCGGATCACCCGCTGGGTCGAGGGCTTCACGGCCCGGCACGGCACCCCGACCACCACCGCTGCGCCGTACGGCCTTCTGCTCGCCGCGCCCGACGGTGCCACCGCCGAGCTGCACGCGCCACCCGGCGCACCATCAGCACCGGACGTGACCGGCTTCGCGGCGGCGGCCACCGCGCCCCGTCGGATCGGCCTGCTGCTGGCGCGCAAGGGCGGCGTGGCGGTGGGCGTCGCCGACGGCGACAAGCTCGCCGTCTCCAAGGTGGACACGCGGTACGTACAGGGGCGCACCGCCGCCGGAGGCTGGTCCCAGCAGCGGTTCGCCCGCCGCCGCGACAACCAGGCCAAGGCGGTCCTCGGCGACGCCGCCGACCTGGCCGTCCGCCTCCTGCTGCCCGAGGCGTCGACGCTCACCGCGCTGGTCACCGGCGGCGACCGTCGCGCCATCGACACCGTCCTGGCCGACCGCCGGCTCGCCCCACTGGCCGCGCTGCGCGCCGACCGTCTCCTCGACGTCCCCGAGCCCCGCCACCCCGTCCTGCTCGCCGCCATCCCGGCCGCCCTCGCCGCCCACATCCTCGTCCGCGACCCCGAGTGAGCGAGGTGGTCGAGGTACGTCCCCGCGACATCAGCCTGGCCGTCGTGCGCGAGGCGATCCGCCGCCGCCACCCCGAACAGCCGCCCGGCGACCCAGCCTCGGCGAGTACGTCGACCGGCCCGGTGGCTCGCCGCCCCTCGACCCGCCCGCCGCTCGGGACGGATCCGTCACCGTTCGTCGCGCAGCGTGCGGACGTAGGTCGCGGTGAGCGCGACCGCACGGTCTTCGTCGTGGGACAGCTCGGCGAGGGCACCCGACGCCGTGCTTCCCGGCACGTCGGCGAGCGCCTGCACCAGCCGTAGGCGTGCGGCCGGTGCGGAGACGCCGGGGGCGACGCGGTCGACGAGCCCGGTGGCGATCCGGTCCGCCAACACGGGGTCACCGGCCAGCGCGCTGAGCGCGTCGGCCGCGTCGACGTCGTTCGTCCCCTCGACGACCATCTCGACCAGCGTCGGCACCGCATCGGCCCCGCCACGGGCCCCGAGCACCAGGGCGGCGTGCCTGCGGACCGCGAGGTCGGAGTGCGTGAGGGCGTCCCGCAGCAGGTCGGTCGCCGCGTCGTGCGGTATCTCGGCGACGGCCTGGACGGCACGTCTGCGCACCTCGGCCGTTGGTGCGTCGAGTCCCTCGGCGAGCAGGGCCAGCCCGTCGTCGCCGGACTGGGCCAGGGCCCAGCGGAGGGCTCCGGCGACGTTCGGATCCGCCTCGCTCAACGCCGCCTCGACCAGGGCCTCCACCGGCACCGGAACCTCCCTGGCCGAGGACAGGGCGGCGCGCTGGCGCTTGTCCGCGTTCTCCGAACGCAGGTCCTGCAGGAGCGCGACGACCTGGAGCACGTCCGTCCAGTCGTCGGGTTCGGCGGCGCCGATCCGGCGCAGTCGGGTGAGCAGTTCCACCTCACCGGCGATGCGGTCGCGGGTCTGGCGGATGAGGTCGTCAACGAGGTCCGAGGGGCGGAATCCGGGATCGTCGAGCGCCCGCCCGACCTCCCGCAGCGACAGCCCCAGCGACCGCAGGCTCTCGATGTGGAAGATCCGTCGGATGTCCTCGCTGGAGTACTCCCGGTAGCCGGCGACCGTACGACCCGTCGGCCGGACCAGGCCGAGCGCGTCGTAGTGCCGGAGCATGCGCGCGCTGACCCCGGACCGTCGGGCCACCTCACCGATCAACACTGCCGGTCATCCCTCCTGGCTGGTCGTGCCGAGGGCCACGATGCGCTTCGCCTCCTCGAGCGCGAAGCCGAATCCGGCGTCCGGGTCGTGCAACAGCCGTTCCGTGGCGATCGCGTGCTGGCGCACCCGAGGGTCGGGATCCGCCGTGGCCGCGCGCAGGGCCGGCTCGATCGTCTCACCGAGCGCGACCAGCGCCCGGCTGAGGCTCAACTGCGTCTCCCGCCCGCCACGCCCGAGCTGCGTCGCCAACACCTCCGCCAACGCCGGTTCCTCGCCGTCCGGTACGAGGACGGCCGCAGCGCGCCACGCGGTCCGGGCCACCTCGTCGTCGGCGTCGGTCAGCAGTTCCCGGGTGATCGCCGGCCACGCCCGCCGGTCTGCGATCTTGGAGAGCGTGTGCAACGCCTGGCTCCGGGCCTGCGTACGCTCCGACCGCAGTTCGTCGAGGAGCTTCGGCACCGTCACCGACGACGGGTGGCGGGTGAGCGCCCAGGTGAGCATGTCGCGGACGAAGAACTCCGGCTCGACTGCGCACCGCTCGACGAGCGGATCGACGAACCGTGGGTCCGGGGCCGTGCCGACCGCCAGCGCCGCCCGCAGCCGCACCGACGGGTCGCCGCTCGCCAGCCCCCGGAGGGCGGTCAGCACGTTCGGGTCCTCAATCGGCGTGGTCATCGGAAGCACCTCCATGGCCACAGTCAAAACCTTGTCACCATGTGAAGGTCAAGCGGGAAGCCGTCGATCCCGTCGATGGACGGCCTCAGCGCAGGAGAAGTCGGGGCGTGCTCGGTGTGGTGACCCGCTGGGGGGGGACTCCGCCTACCCCTCCCGGTGCTCGGGCCAGAGCCGGATCAGGTACCGCTCCAGGCCGTCCAGGCTCTGCCAGGCGGCGGCGGAGTCGTCGGCGGGGACGGAGAGGGTCTCCGCGCTCACCCGCGCGGCTTCCCGCTGCATCTCAGCGCGGCCGGTGTGCCCGAGCGCGACCGCGTAGCGGCCCGGCCCGCCGGGCAGTTCGACCACCGGTACGTCGAGCGGGAAGCTGGGGTCCGCTTCCACCACGAGCCGGCCGGTGGCGAGTTCCATCGCGGTCTGCGGTTCCCAGTGCCACGGCGGCTCCTCGGTGGGCGCGGTGTCGAGGACCTCGATCCTGAGCCGGGGCTGGGTCATCTGGTGGGCGCCGCGGACGAGGAGGATGCCGCCGGTGGCGGCGCTGAGACGTCCGCGGCGGCTGTTGGGGATCCGGGCTGCCTGGAAAACCGCCAGTCGGGCCTCTCGGCTGACGGCGCTGACGTCCCGGACCAGGAACAACCCGTTGTCGGTGGGGATGACAGCATCGACGACCGTCGGCACGGCTCAGCTCCTTCCAGACCGTGCTCAGGGGCCCCGCGCGGGTGTGCTGCGGAGACCCTGAGCCGCGATCAGCGGACGATCGTTACGAAGAACGCGTCGCCGTCGAGGATATGGTGGGCTTGGTAGAAGCGGACGTTGAGGTGCAGATTGCCGGTTCCCCGCCGCCGAACGGCGACGAGGGCTCAGTAGCCGCCCCGGTTCCGGACGAAGATGTCGGTGGCGTCGTTGGTGTCGTCGGGTACGAGGTCCGTGGCCAGGGAGTGGTATGCGATGTAGCGGCCGTCGGCGCTGATCGCCGGGAGTTCGCTGTGGTGGTTGGCCTGGTTGCCGGTGGTGGAGACGCTGATCCGGCGGGTGGTGCCGGTGATCCGGTCCCGGACGAAGATGTCGGTGGCGTCGTTGGTGTCGTCGGGTACGAGGTTGGTCGCCAGGGAGTGGTATGCGATGTAGCGGCCGTCGGCGCTGATCGCCGGGCTCCGGCTGAAGTGGCCGCCCTGGTTGCCGGTGGTGGAGACGCTGATCCGGCGGGTGGTGCCGGTGGTCCGGTTCCAGACGAAGATGTCGGTGGCGTTGTTGGTGTCGTCGGGTACGAGGTTCGAGGCGTCCGAGGCGTAGCTGACATGGCGGCCGTCGGCGCTGAGTACCGAGGTGAAGCTGTCGTCGTTGCCCTGGTCACCGCTGGTGGAAACGCTGATCCGGCGGGTGGTGCCGGTGGTGCGGTCCCAGACGAGGATGTCGGTGGCGTCGTTGCTGTCGTCGGGTACCAGGTTCGTGGCGCTTGAGGTGTAGCTGACATAGCGCCCGTCGGCGCTGATCGCCGGGTCGAAGCTGTCCCTGTTGCCCTGGTCGCCGGTTGTCGAGACGCTGACGCGGCGGGTGGTGCCGGTGACCTGGTCCCGGACGAAGACGTCGTAGGCGCTGTTCGTGTCCCTGGGTACGAGGTTGGTCGCCAGGGAGTGGTAGGTGATGTAGCGTCCGTCGGCGCTGATCGCCGGGAGTTCGCTGTAGTGGTTGGCCTGGTACCCGTTGGTGGAGACACTGACCCGAGTAGTGGTGTCGGTGGCGCGCTCCCAGACGAAGACGTCGATTTCGTCGTTGGTGTCGTCGGGCACCAGGTTGGTCGCCAGGGAGTGGTATGCGATGTAGCGGCCGTCGGCGCTGATCGCCGAAGCCCGGCTGAAGCCATTGGCCTGGTTGCCGGTGGTGGAGACGCTGATCCGGGTGGTGGTGCCGGTGATCCGGTCCCGGAGGAAGATGTCGCTGACGCCGTTGGTGTCGTCGGGTACGAGGTTCGTGGCGTCGGAGTCGAAGGTGACGTAGCGGCCGTCCGCGCTGATCGCCGGGTCGTCACTGCGGTCGTTGCTCTGGTTGCCGGCGCTGGACACGCTGATCCGGGTGGTGGTGGTCCCGTTCGCGGCGGCCGGTGGGGCGACTGCGATGACCACTGCGGCGGCGACTGTCATGGTGAGGCAAACTCGCATACTTGCCATGTCGGTGCCATCTCCTTAACTCGGACAAAGTGCGCCTTCAAGCGTCGTCCGGTGGAAGGAGTGCAGGCAAGGGCGGGAACGGGGAGACGACCGTCCTGTCCTCGATCGGACACGCGCGCCGGATGGTCAGGGCCACCTCCGGGCCGAGGCGTCGTGGCTGACCCCGCAGGCGCACCTGTCCCGCACGTGTGGTCAGACGGCCGGGCTCGTCACGATGTCCTGGCGCAGCGGGGCCAGCTCAGCGCCGATCTCGGCGATGGTCTCGGCCGGTACTCCAAGCCCGGTGAGCGTGTCGACCAGGTGGCCGACCACCGCGTCGAACGCCTCGTCGGTGATGGCGAGCCGGGCGTGCGCCGCCGCCATGTCCCGCCCCGCGTAGATCTCGGCCCCACCCAGGGCCGCCGTGAGGAACGACCGCTGGTGCGCCTTCAGACGCCGCATGTCCACGCCGTCGAAGTACGGGACCAGCGCCGGGTCTGCCAGCACCCGCGTGTAGAAGTCCTCGAGCGCCGCCTGCACGACCGGCGCTCCGCCGATGGAGTCGTAGATACTCATGCGGATCACGGTAGTGACCAGGCCCTTCCCGCCGGTTGGCCCGATGCAACCACCATGGCACGACCCAGCACAAGCGGCCGGGCGCGGTAGTTGAATCTACTCAGAGCCGTACGCGCAACTCTATGCGCTGCCCCACGCCGGGGCAGCAACACCCACCCCACCGCCTGTCCCGCCCCTCACCCTCTTCCCAGAGCTCTCACCACCCGACTTCCTGGCAGCTCACCCACACCGACACGCCGACCCCGCCCCACCGCAACCAGCCACGAAGTCGCCCGCCCTCAGCGGAGAAGCGACCCGGCCGGAAGTTATCCACAGTCCGGTGACTGTCCACAGACCAAGGCGGTGGCCGGTTGCGCCGTGCCGCACCAGTCGGCACGGTCGACGACGTGAACGAGGTGCTACGGAATCTGGTGGAGGCAGTGGCGGACCGGTCACCCGATCGGCCAACGCGCCAGGTACCTCGACATGTTCGCCGAGCGGGAACACGTCAACATCGAACTCGACGGCGCGACCACGCACGGCGACCCCCGGCAGCGCGAAGTCGACCTGCGGCGGGACGCGCTGCTGGCCACCATGGGCATCCTGGTGGTCCGCTTCGCCCACCGCCGCCTCGTGCGCGAGATCGACGACGTACGCCGGGAAACCCCTGGCGATCCTCGCCAGCCGGGCCGCCCCGCCGGCCCCGCCGCTACAGACGTCCGTGCTCAGGGTGCTGACCTGACCGCCGCACCCGAGTGGCGGCAGTGGGCGGGAACGACCACGGCGGTCAGTGGGTGCAGCCCGGCGAACTGGACGAAAAGCTCCCGCCGGTCGGTGGCCAGCCCCTTGGCGTCGAGCACGTAGCCGGCCAGCCAGATCCAGCCGTCGAACGTCGGCCGGTCATCCAGCACCGCCACCACCCGCAGGGTCAACGCCCGTTCGCCGCCGAACTGCACCGAGGCGCAGCCGTCGACCCGCAGCAGGTCGCCCGGCTCGATACACCTGGGCCACGTCGGTCCTTTCCGGGGCAGGGGAGGGCGGAGGGTCCGTGCGGTGGTGCCGGGGGAGGGGCGGGGGGGCGCCCCCCCGCCGGGGGGGCCCCCCCCCCCCCCGCCCCCCCCCCCCCCCACGGGCGGCGCGCGGCCCCCCGGGGCCGAGGGCGGGGCCCGCCCACCCGACCCCCCCCCCCCCCGG